>NZ_JBPKJP010000007.1:0-88324 GCF_051217035.1 Lysobacter sp. 1R34A | reverse complement strand
GCTGCACCGGCGTTGCGCCGGGCTGGGCGCTGCCGCCCGCGGCGGCGCGCTTGACGTCGTCCATGGTGACCACGCCGTCGGCGCCGGTGGCGCGGACCCGGCCCAGGTCGACGCCGAGCTTGCGCGCGAGTGCGCGCACCGCCGGCATCGCCTTGACTCCGCCGACCGCGACCGCCTGTTCGCTGCGCACCGCGTCGGAGGACTGCATCGCACCGACGACGGTGCCGCTGTCGGCGCGTTCGGCGCCGACGGCTTCGGCGGGCTTGGCCGCGGGTTCGGCGGATACCGCAGGCGCCTGCGGCGCCGGCGCATGGCCGCCGCCGTGGTGGTGGCCGGTGTCCTGGCCGTCGGCGCGCTGCGGCAGGTTCGGGTCGATCTCGAACTCGGCCAGCATGGTGCCGGTGACGATCACATCGCCGGCGGCGCCGGCGAGCTTGAGCACCTTGCCCGACACGGGCGAGGGCACTTCGACCACGGCCTTGGCGGTTTCCATCGACACCAGGGTGTCGTCGAGACGGACGGTGTCGCCGACCTTGACCGACCATTCGACGATGGTCGCGTCGGGCAGGCCTTCGCCGAGGTCGGGGAGCAGGAAGGTCTTGGTATCGCTCATGACTCGTTCTCTGAGAGGGTGGTGAACGAAGGCGCGCGCTCGGCCTTCGTCTTGCATGCTGCGCATCGCCGGTCGGCGACCGGTCGATGCGTTGGCGGGAGCCCGTCGGGTCGAAGCGCGCGCGTCAGCCGTTGGCCATCGCGCGCTTGGCCGCGGCGACGATCTTGTCGACGCTCGGCAGGTACTTCATTTCCAGGCGGAACAGCGGGATGTGAGTGTCGTAGCCGGTGACCCGTTCGACCGGCGCGAGCAGGTCGTACATCGACTCCTCGGCCAGGCGCGCGGCGATCTCGGCGCCGAAACCGGCGGTCTTGGGGGCCTCGTGCACGATCACGCAGCGGCCGGTCTTGCCGACCGATTCGGCGATGGTGGCGAAGTCCAGCGGCTTGAGCGTGGCGACGTCGATGACCTCGGCGCTGATGCCTTCGCCGGCGAGCTTGTCGGCCGCTTCCAGCGCTTCCTTCACCTGCGCGCCCCAAGTCACCAGGGTGATGTCGGTGCCGTCGCGCAGCACGTAGCACACGTCCAGCGGCAGAGCTTCGCCGTCGTCGGCGACGACTTCCTTGTACTGGCGGTAGATGCGCTTGGGTTCGTAGAAGATCACCGGGTCCGGATCGCGGATCGCGGCGAGCAGCAGGCCGTAGGCGCGCGCCGGCGACGAGGGCAGCACCACGCGCAGGCCCGGCACGTTGGTGAACAAGGCCTCGTTGGCTTCGCTGTGGTGTTCCGGCGCGCGGATACCGCCGCCCCACGGCACGCGCAGCACCATCGGGCAGGTCAGGCGGCCGCGGGTGCGGTGACGGAAGCGCGCGGCGTGGCAGATGATGTGGTCGAGCATCGGATAGACGAAGCCGTCGAACTGCGCTTCGGCGACCGGCTTCATGCCCTGCGCGGCCAGGCCGACGGTGAGCCCGGCGATGGTGGTTTCGTCGAGCGGCGTGTCCAGCACGCGTTCCGGGCCGAACACCTGCTGCAGGCCGGCGGTGGCGCGGAACACGCCGCCGTTGACGCCGACGTCTTCGCCGAGCACCAGCACGCTGTCGTCGTGGCGCATCTCATAGGCGAGCGCTTGAGTGATCGCTTCGATCAGGGTGATCGCGGCGGGCGTGGCGACCGGCTGGGCGGTATCGACGGTGGTCTTGGTGGCGACGTTCATCGGCGGCCCTCCAGAGCGAGCACGGCGGCGCGTTGGGCGAGCAAATCCGCCGGCATGTCGGCGTAGAGATAATCGAACATGGCTTCGACCGGTTGCACCGGAGTTTCCAGATAAGCGTTGATCTCGACGTCGACCTTCTTGCCGCATTCCTCGGCCCAGGCCTTCTCGAGTTCTTCGTTCCACACGCCCTGCGCGGTCAGGTAGGCGCGCAGGCGCGGCATCGGGTCGCGCGTCCAGGCGTCCTTGACCTCGGCCTCGTCGCGGTAGCGGCGCGCGTCGTCGGCGGTGGTGTGGTCGTGCAGGCGATAGGTCATGAACTCGATCACGCTGCCGCCCTGGCCGCTGCGGGCGAGTTCGGCGGCGCGGCGCATGCCTTCGAGCACCGCGATCAGGTCGTTGCCGTCGACCTGCAGGCAGTGCAGGCCGCCGGCCAGGCCCTTCTGAGCCAGGGTCTTGGCGCCGGTCTGGGCCGAGCGCGGCACCGAGATCGCCCAGCCGTTGTTGATCACGCACAGGATCAACGGCAATTGATAAGCGCCGGCCGAATTGAGCGCAGCGTAGAAGTCGGTCTTCGACGAACCGCCGTCGCCGCAGCAGGCGACCGCGAGGTTGTTCTCCTTGCGCAGCTTGAACGCGAGCGCGGCGCCGGCGGCGTGCAGGCACTGGGTCGAGATCGGTACCGACCAGGCGAAGTCCTTGCGCGGACCGGCGAAGTCGTTGCCGCGCTCGTCGCCGCCCCAGTACATCAGCACTTCGCGCGGCTGCACGCCGCGCATGAACTGCGCGCCGTACTCGCGGTAGCTCGGTGCGAACACGTCGTCGGGACGCATCGACGCGCCGATGCCGACATGGGTGGCTTCGTGGCCGAGGCAGGCGGCGTAGGTGCCGAGCTTGCCGGTGCGTTGCAGGGCGATGGCCTTGGTGTCGAACGTGCGCACGAACAGCATTTGCTTGAACAGCGGCAGCAGCGTGTTGGCGTCCTTGAACGCGGCCGGAATCTCGGCGACGGGCCGACCGTCTGCGCCGAGGTATTGGAGGTATTCGATTTCGAACGTCGCGGCGACGGTCATCGGGGGAAGGTCCTCACAGAAAAGGGATGAGGTCCGAATCATTCCGGTCCCGGATCTAGTGCCGGGCGCGCTGGTCAGCTTCAGACTGGCTGGGTCCGGATTCTCCGTGCGAACGACGGGATTCCGGGCCGGGCTAAAGCCGCGGCGCCCGGCGGGCCGGGCGCTGCGTCATGGCGCGGATGATACCGAAACGCTTGTTAAGCGCCGTTGCGCGCTGCGACATGCAATGCGAGGCGAAACCGGCTAGGCGTCGCACTCGCGGTGTGCCGCGCGCGGGGTCAGGCGTGCGGTTCGCCGTCGCGGCTCGCGCGGCCGGCCGGCGCGTTTTCCGTTGCCGGCTGCGCACTTGCGTGCTGGTTCATGCTCGCGGCCGGGCGTTCGGCGTGGCGTCGGACGCGCAGTTTCCGGCGGGTTGCGCAAACGCAACATCGGCCGGGAGCCGACGCGCGCCGCGATGGCGGTCACGGGTCTGTACGCCGGCAGGCGCACGAGACGGCGCAGTACGGAGTGTCCGGCGCGCGTGCGGCGGTTTGCGCAGAAGCCCATTCCGGCAAAGCCGTCGGGCTCGCGCGCGGCTGCGCATGGTGTGTTTGCGATCGCGCCAAGCGCATCGCGCACTCGAACGCCGCGCAAAAAAAAGCGCGGCCGAAGCCGCGCTTTGGTTCTAACGGTCGAATCGCGCCGGGCGGCGGAGCGCCGCCCGCGGACTCACCACCACCACGGTCCGGCGAGCTGGACGTGGTGCAGGGCGAAGTCGTTGAACGGATTCGGATCTTCCACCGCCGATGCGGCGAAGCCGAGCAGGGTCAGGCTGCGATCCCACAGGCGCGGACGCGGTGCGACGACGACGAAGTCGAAACGCTGTTCGCTGCGCGCCGCGAGGCGGGCGCCGTTGCAGGTCGCTTCGAAGCCGTTGCCGTGCGCGGCGACGGTGCAGGTCCATCCGCTCGGCGCGGCGATCGAGACATTGCCCGCCGGCGCATCGCCGTACAGGTTCAGGCTCGGCAGCACCGCGACGTCGCCGCCGCGGTTGCGCACGGTGACGGCGAACTGCCCGCTCTGGCCGCCACGCAGGGCGCGCGGACCGTCGACGTCGATGGCCAGGTCGGCGCGTGCGGTGACTTCGATGCTGACGCTGGCGCCGTCGTTGCCCGGCACCGGGTCCAGCGACTGCGACTGGGCGGCGACCGCCAGGGTGGTGGTCTTGCCGATCATCGCTTCGCTGGCGACGGCCGAGAGCGCGAAGGTCGCGGTTTCGCCGTTGGCCATGCTGGTGCGGTTACAGGCGACGCTGGTCGAACCGTCGGCGACGGCCGGGGCATCGCAGCTCCAGCCGGCCGGGGCGACGACGCTCAAGGCCGGCAGTTCGGCGTTGATGGCGAAGCCGATGCCCGGATAGTCGGCCTGTTCCGGACCGGCGTTGTTCAGCGAGGCGCTGAAGTTCACCGGCTGGCCGACGCGTACCGAGGCGGTCGAGGTCGATGCGGTCACCGCGAGATCCGCGCGGCGGCGGAAGTCGATGTAGGTGATGACCGGGTCGTGGTCGGACAGGCGCGACGGCGAATCGCCGAGGCTGCGGTTGATCTCCGGGAAGTCGGCGTTGATGCGCGCGTGATCCAGCTTGAGGCCGGTCGCCGCGGCGATCAGGGCCTGGTTGGCCAGGACCTGGTCGATGGTCTGCGCATTGCCGCCGAAGGTGTAGGAGTAACGCTGGTCCGGCGTGGCCAGTTCGCCGAGGTTGCTCAGGTTCGGCTCGACCAGGTCGGCGCCGTCGCCGGGCACCGCGGTCTGATCGTCCGGCGTCGGCGTGCCGGCGACGGTGTTGATCACGTCGACGAGGCCGTCGTTGAACTCGAACGCGTTGAAGTCGCCGAGGGTGACGATGCGTTCGCCCGGATTGGCCAACTGGCGCTGCTGGATGAAGTCGGCGAGGAACACCGCCTGGGCCTGGCGCTTCATGCGCACGCGGTGGCCGGCGTCGGTGTCGAGTTCGCTGTCGATCAGCGAGCGCTGGTGGACCAGGATCACGGTGATCGGGAAGCTGCGCCCGTCGCCGTTGTGCACCACCGCTTCGAGCACCAGCGGCGGGCGATCGTTGAGCAGGGCGCTGTTGCCGTCCGGCTGGGTCCAGGTCGCGGTCTTGCCGGCCTGGGTGACCGACAGCACTTCGACCCGGGCGGTGCCGGGGGCGATGTCGGCGGTCTTGATCAGGTAGCCGACATCGATGCCGCCGATGTCGTTGCCTTCCAGCAGGTACGCCACGTACTTCGGATCGGCGAGGCCCGCGGCCACCGCGTCGGCGTTGACCCGCGCGGCGATGTCCTGGGCGGCGGCGATGTTTTCCACCTCGACCAGGCCGAGGATGTCCGGACGCTGCAGGTAGGCGATGCCGAGCGAGATCTTGTTGAGACGGCGCGCGTACGCCTCCGGCGTCAGCACCGGTTCGCCGATCGCCGGGTCGTTGGCGGCGTCGAAGAAACGCTCGACGTTATAGGCCGCGACCGTGAACTCGCTCATCGCCGGCAGGCGCGCCGCGGTAGGCTGGCGTTCCTGGGTGATGGTGGTGAGCGTGTTCGGATCGCGCAGGATGGTGTAACGGCGGAAGCCGTAATCGAGCGGACCGGTCAGGTCGGTCAGCACGGTGCCGCTGGACAGGTTGAACGCGCTGCCGCCGATCGCGTCGCTGTCGACGGTGATCAGTTCCGGATTGAAGTCCCAGCGCGGGATCGGCGGAATGCTGCCGCCGCCCGGGGCGTTGTCGGGCGCCTGGATGCCGGGTTCGCGGAACGGACGCGCCACGCCGGTGACCACGACGTTGAAGATGCCGTTGCCGCTGCCGGTGGCGTTGGCTTCGTTCTTAGAGCCCTGGGTCGGCGACACCACGGTCGCGCTCGGGATGGTCACTCGCATGCCTTCCAGACGCTCGAGCTGGTCGAGGCCGCCGGACGGATCCGGGAAGGTCGGGCTCAGTGCGATCGGGGCGGGCAGGGTGTTCGGGCCGATCACCGGCGGCGCGGAGATCAACACCACCTGCGGGGCATTGCCGAGCTCGGTGAGCGGGGCCTGGCCGGGATCCGCGCCGGGCACGAACTCGATCACGCTGGCGTTGACGCGCACGGTGTTGCCGACGGCGGCGACGGCCGGCGGCGCGCTACCCACGAACACGAACACGCCTTCGGAGGTGGCCGGATCGGCGTCGGCCTGGCTGTCGGGCGTCTGCAGGAAGAAGCCGTTGCTCTTGCGGCCGGTGACGATGCCGCTGGTGTACACGCGCTGGCCGACCAGCGGCGACTGCGCGCCATTGCCCTGGATGGCGTGGATCGGCGTCAGCTCGACTTCGTCGGTGACGATGGTCGCGAGCGCTTCGGCATCGCCGAGGTTGGCGCCGACCGGCGCACTGAGGCGGACGAAGAAGGTCTCGTCGTTTTCGTTGACGCTGTCGTCGGTCACGTTGACGACGATCGTCGCCGAGCTCGCGCCCTGCGGAATCGTCAACGTGCCGGAGAGGGCCTCGTAATCGCTGCCGGCCACTGCGGTGCCGTCGGCGGTGGCATAGGACACGCTGACGCCGTTCGGACCGGCCGCTTCCGACAGGCTCACGGTGAACGCGAAGCCGGGCGCCGATTCCATCTGGCTGACGTCGGCGATGCCGACCACCGGCAGGTTGGCGCCCGCGCAGGAGAACGCGACGCTGGCGCGGTTGCGCGGCGCCGGTGCGGCGGTGTCGAAGTCGGCACCGTTGACGTTGCTGTCGGTGCAGCCCTTGCCGGCGCGCACGGCGGCGAGGACGGCGCTGATCGTCGCGGTCGGCTGGCTGCCTTCGGCGCAGTTGGACGCGCTGCCGTAGCCGACGAAGTCGACGCTGCCGAGCGGGCAGCTGCCGCTCAATGCGGTGTTGTGGTTGACCAGCGCGACCTTGCCGGCGCCGGCCGCCATCGGGATCGTGCCGACCGTATCGGGCGCCGGCAGATCGACCGAACCGCCGCTGCCGTCGGCCTGCTTGACCAGGTAGTAGGCGCCGGGCGCGAGGCTGCCGCTGAGCGCGGTACGCTGCCAGGTGGTGCCCGCGCTGGACGCGTATTGCACGCTCCAGCCGCTCAGATCGACAGCGGTGCTGCCGTTGTTGTGCAATTCGATGAAATCGCTTTTCAGCGTGGCGCCGGAATTGCCGCCGCCGCCGTAGACCTGGCTGATGACCACCTGTGCCTGCGCCGACCCGGCCGCCGCAAAGGCCAATACCGCCGCCAGCAGGCGGCCCCCGAACTTATCCATGTTGATCCCCATGTGAACGCCTGGATCCCCCCGGAAGCAGACGGAGGGGATTGTGCCTCAATGCTCACTTTTTGGCGTTGCAAGCGCATGACGGCCCGGAAAATCGCGAACCTCGTCGCATTCAGCCGGCGCGGTCGCCGCCCGGGACGGCCCGGGCGGCGCCGAAGCTCCCCGGCTCGCGCCGGGGCGGGTTGGCTCAGGGCTGCGGTGCGCCGCCCGGGGCGAGGATCCGCAGGGTGGTCCGGGCGGCGTTGTCGGCCGCGTCAGGATCGGCCGACGAGGACGTCACCGAAGCGGCGAGCTCGACTGTGCGCCCGGCCATCGAGGCATCGGTCGCGGCGCGCACATGGAACCACTGCGAGACATGGCCGGTGCTGTCGACCGATTCACCGGTGCAGGCGAGGCTGGTGTGATCGCCCTCGATCACAGGCGCCGCGCAGCGCCAGCCCGGCGCGACCGCGCTGACCTCGAGGTTCGGCCAGGCCCCGGACAAGGCCAGGCCGAGGCCGACCTGGCGCGCCCAGTCCGGACCGGCGTTGTCGACCGACACCGACAATTCCAGCGGACGGCCGGCTTCGAGCGTGTCGCCGCTCATCGGCCCGGCCCACACCGACAGATCGGCCTGGGTGCGCGGCACCAGCCGCAGGTGCAGCGGGTCGACGTCGCCGGCGCGGATCGGCGAGTCTTGCGCATCGCGCAGTACCGCCGGATAGCCGGCATTGTTGCGCAAGCGCTGGACCTCGATCCGGTCGGTGGCGCCGATCAGGCGTTCGTCGGCGAAGGCGTGCTGCAGTTCCTGGCGGCTGCCTTCGTCGATCGAGGAATAGCGCTCCGATTCGGGGGCGGTCGCGGCGAGCCTGAGCAGGTCCGGGTCGAAACGGTCGACGCCGTCGCCGAGCACCATCGTGCTCACGCCTTCGGTCGGCCGGCCGGTCAGGGTGCCGATCGGGTCGACCAAGCCGTCGTTGAACGCATGCGCACCGAAGCGGCCCAGCAGCAACAGCGGCGGCGCCTCGGGATCGCTTTGCTGTTGCCGCACCCAGCCGGCGATGAACTCGGCCTGCAGATGGCGGCGATCGCGCTGGCGTTCGGCCTCCGGCGCGTCGGCCTCGCTGCCGGCCATCGGCGCCAGTTGCACCAGCAGTAAGCGCTGGCGGAGACGGTGGCCGTCGATGGACTGGGCGATGGCATCGATCCTCAGCGGCGCCTGATCGAACAACAGCGGCGAAGGGCTGCCGCCGCTGTTCGGCAGCAGCGCATCGCGGCCGATCTGGGCGATGTGTTCGACGACCACGCGCGACCCCCAGCCGCCGACCTGCTCGCTGCGCGCAAGCAGGCCGAGGTGCGGCTTGAGCGGATCGACGTTCGGCAGAGCGATGGCGCGGTATCGCGGATCGACACTGCCCGACGCGACGGCGTCGCGATTGATGCGCTCGGCCAGGCGTTGCAGCAGGGCCTCGTTCTCGATGCCGGCGATCGCGACCAGGTCCGGCATCAGCAGGCTCTCGCGCAGGCTGCGCGAGAGCTTGCCGAGACGGCGTTCCAGCGCCGGCAACGGCGTGGTCGGCTGAGCGGAGCCGGGCGGGCTGTACTCGTCGTAGAGATCGCCGAGGTCGTAGCTGACCACCGCGACCTGGCGCTGTTGCGGGTCGCCCGGTTCGATCCGCGGCGGCGCCGGCAGCGACGGGCGCACGATCAATTGCGCATCGTGCTGCAGCGCCACGGTGTAGCGCCCGCTGCGCTGATCGAGCGGGCCGATCACCCCGTCGATACGGGTGTCGATCGCGACATCGAGCGGCGCGTGGCCGTCGTCGTCGCTGTCGACGCCGATCACCTCCGGGTTGCCGTCCCAACGCGGCAGCCAGTCCTGCGGCTGGCCGTGGAAGAACGGCCGATAGCGCGTGCCCGGCTCGCGCATCGGCGCCGGCTGATCGGGCGGGCCGAGCGCGACATGGAATCGGCCGTCGCTACGGGTGCGGTCCTGCATCGCATCGAAGCTGCCGCCGGTCGGGCCGACCACGCGCACCTCCGGCAAACCCACCCGCATCCCTTCGAAGGCTTCGTAGTCGGGCGCGCCGAACGGTTGCCACGGCAGCAACGGCGCCGGCGGCAGCGGTCGCGGCGAGTTCGTGAGCAAAACGATCGCCGGCGAGCCGGCGATCGCGGTCATGCTGCCGCGCAAGGAGGGGCTGCCGGTGTCGGACAATTCCGCCACCGTGCCGGACGCGCGCACGCGCAAACCGCGCCATTGCGGGTCGGGACGACGCCCGGTCTGCACGAACAGGCCCTGCGAGGTCTGCGGATCGCCGTCGCTTTCGAACTCCTCGCTCTGCAGATAGAAACCGTCGTCGCTCAGCGCGGTGACGAGGCCTTCGACCGAGACGAATTCGCCGCGCAACGGCGAGACCGCCTCGCGGCCTTGCACGGCCGCGATCGGCACCACCCGCAGATCGTCGTCGACGATGGTGACCAGGCCTTCGAGGTTGGCGCTGCCGTCGTCGGCGATCGCGCCCGACAGGATCTGTGCCCTGATCCGGACCGTTTCGTCGCCTTCGTAGCGGGTGTCGCCGCGCACGCCGAAACTGACGTGGGCGCGATCCTGGCCTGGGCCGATCACCACTTCGTAGTCGAACGGCAGATAGTCCTCGTGGATCGTCGCCGAGCCGCCTTCGGCCGACCTCAGTCGCACCCGCACGCCGCCGCTGCCGGCAGGACGGTCCAGGCGCAGTTCGATCGGGAACGGCGCGATGTCGAGGTCGCCTTCGTTGATTGCATTGCTGTGCAAAAACAGGCGCGGCGGCAGGGGGTGCGGATCGTCGTCGACGATGGTCGCCTGCAGGTTGAGGTAGTCGCCGTTGGCGGTGACCGCGCCGGAATGGACCTTGATCTGCAGGACGACGGTTTCGTCGCCTTCGCTCAGCAGGTCGCCCTTGACCGGCAAGGCGAAGGCGGTCTCGGTCTGGCCCGGGGCAATGCTGCCGCGCAGATCGATGGGCAGGTAGTCCTGGTCCGGCGTTGCGCTGCCCTGGCCGTTGCTGAAGGCGCTCCAGCTGACTCCGTCGGCGCCCGCGGGACGATCGAGCTTGAGCCGGAACACGAACGACGCGATGCCATCCTGCCCCTCGCCCTGGGTCACGTCGATCGCCGACAACCGAGGTGGCGGCCCGGGCGGGCAGACCCGTCTCGCCGAGTTGCGGGTGCGCGGCGTTGGCGCGCCGAGGGCGAAGTCGATCGAGTTGGCCTGCGTGTCGACGCATCCGCCGTCCCTACGCAGTTGCGCCGTGACCAGGCCGCCTGCCGGCGCCGTCGCCGAACCTTCGGCGCAGTCGATGCTGCCGTAACCGAGGAAGTCCACCGAACCGGTCGGGCAGGAGACGGCGATAGGGCTGGCGTGATTGACCAGCGCCAGCTTGCCGGTGAGGTGATTGAGCGAGACGTTGCCGGTGAGATCGTAGGCGCTCAGCGCGGTCGAGCCGGTCGAGACGCGCTGGCGGACCAGGAAGTAACCGCCGGGTGCGATGACGCCGCTGAGCGGCGTGCGTTGCCAGCCATAGGCGCCGCTGAGCGACGTGTAATGCAGGCTCCAGCCGCCGAGGTCGACCGCGGCGTTGCCGTTGTTGTGCAGTTCGACGAAGTCGGCGTTGTAGCGTGCGCCGCTCTGGCCGGCGCCGCCGTAGACCTGAGAGATGACCACCTGTGCCCCGGCTGCGCCGGACACGGCCAAAGCGATACCCGCCGCGAGAGCGCGGCTAGCGAGTCTGTGCATGGATTCCCCTGATGAATGCGCCTGCGGGACGTGCTGGGCAGGCCCGGTCATTATCCGTTTCGGGCGTCGCACACGTCGCGACTGATGGCCGTAACTGCTTGCCGGCGTTACGAAAGCCGACCCCGGTGCGGGCGATGCGTTACGCTTTGCGCCCCTGCCGCGAGTGCCGCCGATGTCCGTCGAGAAGAACCAGCGCGAACTGGAAGCCGGTATCCATACCGACCTGTCCGGGCGCATCAGCTACGGCGGCTATCTGCAACTCGACCGGCTGCTGTCGGCCCAGCGCGCGCTGTCGGACCCGGCCCATCACGACGAGATGCTCTTCATCATCCAGCACCAGGTCTCGGAGCTGTGGATGAAGCTGATCATCCACGAGCTGAGCGCCGCGCTCGATCACCTGCGCCATGACCAGGTCTGGCAATGCCAGAAGGTCCTCGCGCGCTGCAAGCAGGTGCTGCGCCAGCTGACCGAACAATGGTCGGTGCTGGAGACCCTGACGCCGTCGGAATACATGGGCTTCCGCGAAACCCTGGGGCCGTCGTCGGGCTTCCAGTCGCTGCAGTACCGCAGCATCGAGTTCATGCTCGGCAACAAGAACGAAGCCATGCTGCGGGTGTTCGCCCACGATCCGCAGGGGCAAGTCGCGCTGGAGAAGGCGCTGTCGTCGCCGAGCCTGTACGACGAGTTCCTGATGTATCTGTCGCGCTTCGGCCACCCGATTCCGGCGGTCCACCTCGAGCGCGACTGGCGCCAGCCGCACGTCAGCGACCCGGCGCTGCAGCCGGTGTTCGAGCGCATCTACGAAAACACCGACCTGTACTGGCGCGAGTACGCCCTGTGCGAGGACCTGGTCGACCTGGAAACCCAGTTCCAGTTGTGGCGCTTCCGCCACATGCGCACGGTCATGCGCATCATCGGCTTCAAGCGCGGCACCGGCGGTTCCAGCGGCGTGGGCTTCCTCAAGCAGGCGCTGGAACTGACCTTCTTCCCGGAACTGTTCGAGGTCCGCACCAGCATCGGTCCGTCCCAAGGCTACGGCGCCGGCGGCTGAGGCAGGACGGCTGGATTTTCTGCAGCTCTAGGGTAGGAGCGGCGCAGGCCGCGACCGCGCCGCCGCACGCGTCGACGCAAGGTTGGTGGAACCACTGCGGGAGCTTGCGTAGGCGTGGGTGTGATTAGGCCCCATCGCCGTCCCGCCGCTCTTGGGTAGGAGCGGCGCAAGCCGCGACCGCGAACCCACCAGGCCGCCTCGCCGGGACCGGGTGTCCAGACGCGGATCTCCCGGTATCCCGACGCCCCAGACCGCCGCAACCGCGCACCTCGAACCGCCGTATCGCGCAAAATTCTCCCCCGTTCAGCGCCTCACAAGGGTGAATGTTGCGCCGCAACAACCGGCAATCCCGTCAATAAAGGTTTGACGGGACCGGTCCGTGCCGGTAAATCTCCCCGACCCGTGCCGTGGGCGTGGGATTTTCATTCAGTTTCGACACGACAGGGGACACCGCATGAGCGGAGCCGCGATACCGACCCAGGGCCAAGCGCCCATACCCGAGTTCAAGCAGATGCTGGGGCACCCGAAGCCCCTGTGGATGCTGTTCATGACGGAGTTCTGGGAGCGCTTCGCGTTCTACGGCATCCGCTGGGCGCTGGTGCTCTACATCGTGGCCCAGTTCTACAGCGGCGATGCGGTCGGCGAGGCGCCGGCCAACCGCGTCTACGGTGCCTACCTGGCGCTGGTCTACGCCGCGGCGATCTTCGGCGGCTACATCGCCGACCGGGTGCTCGGCTATCAGCGCTCGATCCTGCTCGGCGCGGTGATCATGGCCTCGGGCCTGTTCCTGATCGCGATACCGAACGAACAGATCTTCAAGCTGGGCCTGGCCACCATCGTGGTCGGCAACGGCCTGTTCAAGCCGAACATCTCGACCATGGTCGGCAAGCTCTACGGGGTGACCGACGGCCGCCGCGATTCGGGCTTCACCATCTTCTACATGGGCATCAACGCCGGCGCCTTCATCTCGCCGATCCTGACCGGCTGGCTGGCCGAGCAGGTGTTCGGCACCACCACGATCCCGGCCTACAAGGTCGTGTTCATGGCCTCCGGCGTCGGCATGCTGATCAGCCTGGTGTGGTTCTGGTTCGGCCGCCGCCAACTCGAAGGCATCGGCCGCCCGCCGGAAGACAAGGCCGGCAAGCAGAAGGTGCTGTACGTGTTCCTCGGCGCGCTCGCCGCGATCCCGGTGGTGTACTTCCTGCTCGCGGTCGGCGCGACCACCCTGCAGTGGGTGCTGCTGGCGATGTTCGTGGCGCTGTGCGGCCTGCTGTTGTTCGAAGGCTTCCGCGAGGGCTCGGTGCAACGCGACAAAGTCATCGCGATGCTGATCATCTTCACCTTCAACATCCTGTTCTGGATGTTCTTCGAGCAGGCCGGCAGCTCCTTCACCTTCCTCGCCGACAAGATCGTCGACCGTCAGTTCGACGGCGGCTTCGTGTTCCCGAACGCCTGGTTCCAGTCGGTCAACTCGCTGGCCATCATCACCCTGGCGCCGCTGATCGCCTGGATCTGGGTGGCGATGCGTAACGCCAATCCCTCGATTCCGCGCAAGTTCGGCCTGGGCCTGATCTTCAATGGCCTGGCCTTTCTGCTGCTGGTGGTGGTGCTGACCCCGCTGGTGATCCCGGCGTTCGGCATCGACAGCCTGCCGTCCTGGCTGAAGTGGGCGCCGTCGGTGTCGCCGGATTCGCCGTTCGCGGCCGCCCCGGGCAAGGTGCCGTTCTGGTCCTTGTTCATGGTTTACGTCATCCAGTCGATCGGCGAGCTGTGCCTGTCGCCGATCGGCCTGTCGATGGTGACCAAGCTGGCCCCGGTGCGCCTGGTCGGCTTCGGCATGGGCGGCTGGTTCCTGTCGACCGGCATCGGCAACAACCTGTCGGGCATCTTCGCCGGCGTGGTCAGCGGCGAGAAGGGCATGGACACCTCGACCGCGCTCACCGGCTACGGCTTCGGCTTCATCGTCCTGGTCGGCGCCGGCCTGCTGCTGTTCCTGATCGCCCCGCTGGTGCAGAAGTTGATGCACGGGGTGAAGTGACCCCAAGCCGCGCTTTCGCGCGGCGGTGCGGCGAACGAAAAGACGACGGCTACGGCCGTCGTCTTTTTTTGTGGGTCGGGAGGGATGCTGTAGTTGCCGTTGCCGTTGCCGTTGCCGTTGCCGTTGCCGTTGCCGTTCCCGTTCCCGTTCCCGTTCCCGTTCCCGCTGCCGTTGCCGTGCGCCGCTACGCATTAGCGAAGGCAGTAGAAGACCCGGAGGGCGGCCTGCATGGATGCAGGCCGTTTTTCATCGGGACAAGGATGTCCCGTATGAAAATCACCGCGTCGGCGTCGAACGTGCGGGCCCTTGATTCAAAACAAAGCAACTTCTTTGGTTACCTTTCTTTTGTTGCTTTAGACAAAAGAAAGTAACCCGCCGCTTTAGTGGCGGAAGCTTTGGGTTTGATCTTGATCTTTGATCTCGTTCGATGAGCGATGCGCCGCAAGACCGCCATAGCGATGTCGCGGCTTGCGCCGCTCCTACCCTGGCGAAAGCACGCCGCTTCGACGAATGGCGACGGCCTCGTTATCTTTGCGCGTTCCGTGGTCGAGACTTACGTCGCTCCTACAGGGGACAGAGCCGTAGCGACATGCTGATGCGGTAGCTCCCGGGTAGGAGCGACGCAAGTCGCGACCGCGCCGTCTCCGGTCGCTGCGTCACCGGCCTTGAGGCGGTAAAGCAACATCAACAGCAGAGCTTCCGCCCCCCTAAAGGGTGCGGGTAACTTTCTTTTGTCCAAAGCAACAAAAGAAAGTCACCAAAGAAAAGTGCTTTTCCTTGCAAGGGCACAAGCCCGCGCGATCGCAGCCGACGAGGGAGGCTCCAGACAAGCCATCCCTGGCCTGCTTGCGCACGCCCCGCATCCCTGCGGGCCGCCCTCCGGGTCTGCTTTTGACCGCAAAGCGGCCAAGCAAAGCCGCAAGCAAAGCCGCAAAGCAAAGCGGATCAAAAATCACGGCAAAGGCAAAGGCAAAGGCAAAGGCAAAGGCAAAGGCAACGGCGTCCTACGTGGACCGGACCCTATCGCGTCGTAGCCGCCATCTCCGCCTCGGCCTGCATCTCCAACTCGTCGAGACGGTCCAGCAACCGGAACAGGGCCTCGCGCTCGGGCGCCTCGATGCCGACCAGCAGGCGCTGCTCGAAGGCCAACGCCATCGGCGCGACCTCGTCGTAGATCTTGTAGCCGTCCAGCGACAGCTGCAGCACCGAGCGGCGACGGTCGTCGTCGTGGGTGTCGCGCTCCAGGCGGCCGGCCTCGATCAGGCGGGCGACGGCGCGGCTCACCGCGACCTTGTCCATCGCGGTGCGCTGGGCGACCTCGTTAGCCGACAGGCCGGGGTAGCGGCCCAGGACCGCCATGACCCGCCACTCGGTCACGCTGAGGGCGAAGCGCTCGGAATAGACCCGGGCGATCGCGCTGCTGACCCGGTTCGACAGGACCGAGAGGCGGTAGGGCAGGAAGTGTTCCAGGTCCAGTTCGGCATGGCGCGGCCCGCCGGGCTTGCCGGCCGGGGCGCCGGCGACGGGGGACTCGGGGGCGGCATCGGGGTCGGATTGAGGTCGATTCATGTTGCACTGTGCCTTGCTTATGGTTTCATGTGAAACTATAACGACCCTTTCGACAAGGCCGTCCGCAGCGGACCCGGCCGCCACCTGAGAACAATGCCATGAATGCGCAGCCCAACCTCGGCATGCAGGTCACCACGTTTGAGAATCCGCTCGGCATCGACGGGTTCGAGTTCGTCGAGTTCGCCGCCCCGAAGGGCCAGAGCGACCTGCTCCACGATTACTTCCGCAAGCTCGGCTTCAGCGCCGTGCTGCGCCACAAGTCGCGCCCGATCACCGTCTATCGCCAGGGCGGGGTGAACTTCCTCGTCAACGAGTCGCCCGACAGCTTCGCCGCGGCCTTCGCGCAAGCGCACGGCCCGTGCGCGGCGGGCTTCGCGATCCGCTTCAAGAAGCCGGCCGACGAGGTCTACCAAGCCGTGCTCGGCAACGGCGGCGAAGCGATCGGCGAGCGCGCCGACACCCGTGCGATCGACGCACCGGTGGTCAAGGGCATCGGCGACTGCATGCTGTACCTGGTCGACCGTTACGGCGACCGCGGCACGGCCTATGAAGACTACGAGCCGATCCCGGGCGCCGACCAGCACCCGACCGGTTTCGGCCTGACCTTCATCGACCATCTGACCCACAACCTCTACTTCGGCAACATGCAGAAGTGGTCGGACTATTACGAGCGCCTGTTCAACTTCCGCGAAATCCGCTACTTCGACATCAAGGGCGCCAAGACCGGCCTGGTGTCGAAGGCGATGACCGCGCCGGACGGCGTCGTGCGCATCCCGCTCAACGAGTCCAGCGACCCGAAGAGCCAGATCAACGAATACCTGGACGCCTACAAGGGCGAGGGCATCCAGCACATCGCCTGCTTCACCGACAACATCTACGAGACCGTCGAGGCGATGCGCGAGCAGGGCGTCGAGTTCCTCGATACCCCGGACACCTATTTCGAGGTGATCGACCAGCGCGTGCCCAACCACGGCGAGGACGTCGCCCGCCTGGCCAAGAACAAGATCCTGATCGACGCCGACCGCGAGACCCACCAGCGCAAGCTGCTGCAGATCTTCACCCAGAACGCGATCGGCCCGATCTTCTTCGAGATCATCCAGCGCAAGGGCAACGAAGGCTTCGGCGAGGGCAACTTCCAGGCCCTGTTCGAGAGCATCGAGCGCGACCAGATGAAGCGCGGCGTACTATAACGGTCGACCGAAACGGCCGGCCAAGGCGAAGGAATGCGCATGATCAGGGAACTCGTCGATCTGTTGACCTGCCGGGAACTCGAACCTGAGGAACTGCAATCGCTGGTCGCCGAGATCGACGGCGCGGCCGAGGATCCCGATCTGGCCTGGATCGAGGATCCCTCGCCGGAGGAACTGATCCAGAACGCGCTGGTGTTCAAGCTGATGGAGCACATCGCGGTCGGCGACAAGATCGACGAGGTGCACGAGCAGATCAGCGACTTCTTCGCCGAGCCGTTGCCGGAGTTCCCGCGTCGCGGCGACGGGCGCGGGTTCCTGCCGGACGAGTATTTCGCCTGGCTGGACCCGTTGCTGGCCGAGCGCGGTGTCGACGGCGGCGGCTACGAGTTGCTGCTGCTCGAAGATACTTTCAGCGACAACCTGCACGCGCTGCTGGTCTGGCGCAAGGACGCCGGGCGGGTCCTGGAGATCGCCGCCGAGCTGGCGTTGAGGATCGAACGCTCGACCCAGCGCTCACTGGGGTTGCGCCCGGTCATGTGACGCCGCGCCGCAGGATATTCGAACCGCGCCGCGAACGATCGCGGCGCCCCACCGCATAGCGAGTCCGTATGAGCACCGCAGCCAACGACATCGACAACGTGATTCCGATGCCCAGCACCGACGCCCAACGCCAGCGCCCGCGCGGCTACATGAGCGGCTTCGGCAACGAATTCGCCAGCGAGGCCGTGGCCGGCGCGCTGCCGCAGGGGCAGAACTCGCCGCAGCGCGCAGCGTTCGGGCTGTACGCCGAGCAGCTCAGCGGCACGGCGTTTACCGCCCCGCGCAAGGAGAACCGGCGCAGCTGGCTGTACCGGATCCGCCCGGCGGCGATGCACGGCACCTTCGCGCCCTATGGCCAGCCGCGCTTCCATAACGACTTCGGCAATGGTCCGGTCTCGCCGGACCAACTGCGCTGGGACCCCTTGCCGCTGCCGGAAGCCGCGATCGATTTCGTCGACGGCCTGTACACCATGGCCGGCAACGGTTCGCCGGCCGGCCAGCACGGTTGCGGCATCCACCTGTACGCCGCCAACCGTTCGATGGAGGGCCGCTATTTCTACAGCGCCGACGGCGAGTTGTTGATCGTGCCGCAACAGGGGCGCCTGTTGATCGCCACCGAACTCGGCGCGCTCGAAGTCGAGCCGCTCGAAGTGGCGGTGATCCCGCGCGGCGTGCGCTTCCGCGTCGAACTGGTCGACGGCCCTTCGCGCGGCTATGTCTGCGAGAACTTCGGCGCCCTGCTGCGCCTGCCCGACCTCGGCCCGATCGGCGCCAACGGCCTGGCCAACCCGCGCGATTTCCTGACCCCGCATGCCTCTTACGAGGACCTCGAAGGCGAGTTCGAGCTGGTCGCCAAGTTCCAAGGCCATCTGTGGCGCGCCGACATCGGCCATTCGCCCCTCGACGTGGTCGCCTGGCACGGCAACTACGCGCCGTACAAATACGACCTGCGCCACTTCAACACCATCGGTTCGATCAGCTTCGATCACCCCGATCCGTCGATCTTCACCGTGCTGACCTCGCCGAGCGACACCCCCGGCACGGCCAACATCGACTTCGTGATCTTTCCGCCGCGTTGGCTGGTGGCCCAACACACCTTCCGGCCGCCGTGGTTCCACCGCAACATCGCCAGCGAGTTCATGGGCCTGATCCATGGCGCCTACGACGCCAAGGCCGACGGCTTCGCGCCCGGCGGCTCGTCGCTGCACAACTGCATGACCGGCCACGGCCCGGATGCGCAGACCTTCGAGAAGGCCTCGGCCGCGGACCTCTCGCAGCCGCACGTGATCGTCGACACCATGGCCTTCATGTTCGAGACGCGCGCGGTGATCCGCCCGGCCGCGCAGGCCTTCGACGCCGCGCATCGCCAGCGCGACTACCAGGCCTGCTGGGCCGGCCTGCGCAAGCACTTCGACCCGAACAAGCGCGACTGATCGCGGGTCGCGCCGTCCGACCCTCGCGCGGCCCGGCCGCGCGAGGGCGCTCGCTTCGCTGCCGCGGCACGACCGCGTTTCGCGCCGCATTCACGCAAAACGGCTAGGCTGCAGCGGCCACCCGAACCGCGCCGCGCGCGCCGGAGTCCTGCCGATGAAGCGTCCGTCCGTTCCCGCCGTACTGCCGGCCTTGCTGCTGTGCCTGGCCCTGAGCGCCTGCCAACGCGAGGCGGCCGGCCCCAATGGCGCGACCGACGCCTCGACCGCCTCGACCGCCTCGACCCCACCGGCCAACGATCAACCCGCCGAAGACGTGCCGCCCGCGACCGCGCCCGCGCCTGCGGCTACCCCGCCCGCCACGCCGGCCGCGAGCGACACCCTGGCGCGCTTCGACGGCTACGGCGACCTGCGCTTCGGAATGAGCGCCGAGGAAGCCAGGAAGGCCTGGGGCGGCGAGCTCAAGGGCCAGGCCGCGGCCGACAGCGGTTGCTATCACCTGACGCCGATCTGGACCCGGAATCCGGCCGAGTTCGCTTTCATGATCGAGAACGGCAAGTTCGTCCGCGTCGACGTCGGCAACGACAAGGAAACCGCGCCCGGCGGCGGCAAGCGCGGCATGAGCGCGGACGAAATCCGCAAGCTCTACGCCGGCCGGATCGAAGAGCAGCCGCACAAGTACGTCGAAGGCGGCAAGAACCTGCGCATCGGCGATGCCGCCGGCGGCGCCGGCGCGCTGGTGTTCGAGACCGACGCCGCCGGCAAGGTCACCGCCTGGCGCATCGGCGTGCCGCCGCAGGTCGACTACGTCGAAGGCTGCTCCTGATACTCGAAACCGGCGAAGCGGCCGCCACGGGGCGGCCGAAGCGCCACCCGGCCCGGCCTGAGCATAGAATCGGCCATTGACCGTAAGGGGATGATCGTCATGTTCGAAGCCGTCGGCTTATTCGTACTCGGCCTGGTCCTGCTGGCCCTGGGCGGCGATTCGATCGTCAAGGGCGCCTCGGGGTTGGCCCAGCGCTTCGGCGCCTCGCCGTTCGCGGCCGGCCTGGTGCTGGTCGCGTTCGGCACCTCGTTGCCGGAACTCGCGGTCAACCTGCAGGCGGTGGTGCGAGGCCAGCAGGCGCTCGCGCTCGGCAATGCGGTCGGCAGCAACGTGGTCAACTTCGGCCTGACCCTCGGCCTGGCCGCGCTCGCCGCGCCGCTGCTGGTGCGCTGGCGCGCGCTGGCGCCGCTGCTGCTGATGCTGTTGCTCGGCACCCTGGCGGTGATCGGCCTGGGCCTGGACGGCGTGCTCAGCCGCGGCGAAGGCCTCGTCATGCTGCTGGCGTTCGTCGCGGTGGTCGCCTATGCGATCGCGCGTACCCGTCGCGAGGCGCCGGAACTGCAGGACGCCATCGCCGCTTTCGCCCAGACCCAGACCCACCTCGGCTTGAACCTGGTGCGGGTGCTGATCGCGGTGCTGCTGATGCACCTGGGCGCGTATCTGATCATCGGCGGCAACGGCCTGTGGAGCCTCGGCGCCTCGCCGGCGCTGGCGGCCGGCTTCGGTTCGCCGAACGCGGCCATCATCGGCGCCGCGATGGGCCTGTCGCCGCTGCTGACCGGCCTGCTGCCGGTGGCGATCGGCACCGCATTGCCCGAGGCCATGGCGGCGATCGCCGCGGCGCGGCGCGGGCAGGGCGACATCGTCGTCGGCCACGTGGTCGGCTCGAGCCTGTTCAACCTGCTGATTGTGGTCGGCGGCATGGCGGCCTGGCACAGCGTGCCGCTGCCGGCTTCGTTCGTTCGCTTCGAACTGCCGGCCGCGGCGGTGTTCGCGCTGATGCTGTACCCGATGCTGCGCGGCGACCTGCGGGTGAGCAAGCGCGAGGGCGCGATCCTGCTCGTCGGCCTGCTCGGCTGGATCGGCTTCGAAGTGCTGATGCTGCTGCGCTGAGCGCGGGCGACGGGGGGCTGGGCGGCCCGGGCCGATATACTGGCGCGATGAGCGAACTCACCCCCACGCCGCCGCTGTCGCGCCGCGCATTGCGCGCGCTCAGCGAGTTCTTCCGCCTCGAGGCCGCCGGCGGCATCGTCCTGATCGCCGCCGCGGTGCTGGCCCTGATCGCGGCCAACTCGCCGCTGCAGGCGGCCTACGAGGCCTTCCGCGAGATTCCGGTGCAGTTGCGCATCGGTGCGCTCGACATCGCCAAGCCGTTGCTGCTGTGGATCAACGACGGCCTGATGGCGATCTTCTTCCTGGTCGTCGCCCTGGAGATCAAGCGCGAGGCGCTGAGCGGACAGTTGGCCGAGCGCTCGCAACTGGTGCTGCCGATGATCTGCGCCGCCGCCGGCGTGGTCGTGCCGGCGCTGCTGTTCTTCGCGCTCAATCGCGGCGATGCGGCTTCGATGCGCGGCTGGGCGGTGCCGACCGCGACCGACATCGCCTTCGCCCTCGGCGTGCTGGCCCTGCTGGGCTCGCGCGTACCGGTGGCGATGAAGCTGCTGTTGTCGACGATCGCGGTGGTAGACGACCTGATGGCGATCCTGATCATCGCCTTCTTCTATTCACACGGCCTGTCGGTCACCGCGCTAATGTGGGCGGCGGTGGCGCTGGCCGGCATGTGGCTGCTCAACCGTCGCGGCGTGACCTCGCTCGGGCCCTATCTCGCGCTCGGCGTGGTGCTGTGGGTGTGCGTGCTGAAGTCCGGCGTGCATGCGACCTTGGCCGGCGTCGCCACCGGCCTGATGATCCCGCACGTCGACAAGCGCAATGCGATCGACGACGAGCACGAGCATTCGCCGCTGGAAACCCTGGAGCACGCGCTGCACACGTGGGTGGCCTACGCGATCCTGCCGCTGTTCGCCTTCGTCAACGCCGGCCTGTCGCTGGGCGGGGTGGAGCTCAAGGACGCGACCGCGGCGCTGCCGATGGGCATCGTGCTCGGCCTGGTGGTCGGCAAGCCGGTCGGCATCGTCGGCGCCGCGCTGCTGATGCGCGCCCTGGGCTGGGCACGGTTCCCGGCGGGGATGGACCTGCGGGCGATGATCGGCCTGGGCCTGATGTGCGGCATCGGTTTCACGATGAGTCTGTTCATCGCCTCGTTGGCCTATCAGGAACCGCTGTTGTACGAGGAGGCCGTGCTCGGCATCCTCGGCGCTTCGTTGCTGTCGGCGGTGGTCGGTTATTTCTGGTTGCGCGCGGTGCTGCCGGCGCGGAGTGAGCAGGGCTGAAGGCATGAAACACGCTTTGGTATTGGGCGCCAGCGGCCAGATCGGCGTGCCGCTGCTGCAACGGCTGTACCACGCCGGCTGGCGAGTCACCGCGATCTCGCGCCACGAACAACACGACCGCCCCGGCTTGCATTGGTTGCAGGGCGATCTGTCGTCGATGCCGACGTTGCCGCCGCGCGTCGATGCGATCTTCAGTTGCGGCCCCTTGCTGAAGTTTTCCCGCTGGTACGCGCAGTCGGGCATCGAGGCCTCGCGCGTGGTCGCGTTCGGATCGACCAGCGCCGAGACCAAGCGCGGCTCGGCCGATGCCGACGAGCGCCGCGTCGCCCAGGAACTGCGCGAAGGCGAAGCGGCGCTGTTCGCCGCCGCGGTGCCGCGCAAGGATGCGGTGACCGTGCTGCGCCCGACCCTGATCTACGGCGCCGGCCGCGACGCCACCCTGACCCGGATCGCCGAGCTCGCGCGCCGTCTGCGCTATTTCCCCTTGCCGCGCGGCGCCAATGGCCTGCGCCAGCCGGTGCACGTCGACGACCTCGCCGATGCCGCCTTCGCCGTGCTCGACGTGCCGGCGACCTTCGGCCAGATCTACGCCGTGCCCGGCGGCGAGGTGCTGAGCTATCGCGACATGGTCGCCCGCACCCTGGCCTGCCTGCGTCCGCCGGTGCGCCTGATAGAACTGCCGTCGCCCTTGTTCAACCTCGCCCTGCTCGCCGCCCAGGCCACCGGTCGCGCCTCGGGGCTCGGCGAAGCCGCGGTGCGGCGCATGCGCGGCGACATGACCTTCGACGCCGGCCCGGCGCAGCGCGATTTCGGCTACGCCCCGCGGCCGTTCCGGCCGAGTGCGGAGATGTTCGAGCCGCCGCGGGAGTGATCGCGCGGCGTCGCAGCCCGGCAGGAGCGGCGTGAGCCGCGACCAAGGGACGCGCAGAGGCAACGGTGCCGATGTCACCGATCGAAGCCGTTAGCTATCGCAGGGTAGGAGCGACGCAAGTCGCGACCACGGGACGCGCAGAAGCGCCAAGGCTGACGTCATTGATCGCAGCGGCGCATCCTCGCCGGGAGTAGGAGCGACGCAAGTCGCGACCGCGCAGCCTCGGCCAGCCGCGCCGCCATCTGCAGATTCGCGGTCGCGGCTTGCGCCGCTCCTACCCTGCGACAGCACGCCGTTTCGATGGATGACATAGGCATTGGTGTGTCAGCGCGTTCCTTGGTCGCGGCTTATGCCGCTCCTACAGGGGATGCGACGCAGCGCTCTGGCTTCAGATTGCCGTTGCCTTGCCTCTCCCGCTGGCTCTGCGCCGCTACGCACCAGCGAAGGCAACCGAAGTCCCGGAGGGCGGCCCGCAGGGGTGCAGGCCGTTTTCCAATCAAACATCCGTTGCCGACACCCCCGAGCGCGACTTCGCCAGCGAACGCAAGGCGATGATCAGTACGCCGCCCAGCACCATGGCACCGCCGATCCACAGGCGCGGGCCGGGGCGGTCGCCCCAGAAGGCGACGCCCAGGGCGATCGCGAACACCGGCACCAGCAGCAGCCACGGGGTGACCCGGGCGACGGGATGGCGTTGCACCAGCACGTAGTACAGGCCGTGGCCGAGCAGCGAGGAGACGAAGGCCGCATAGATCACGCCGAGCCAGGCGAGCCAGCTCACCGTGCCGAGCGCGGCGAGGCCGCCGGGTTCGAACGCGATGCTGAGGCCGATCAGCGGCGCTACCGCGATCAACGCGGTCCAGCCCTGCTGGCTGTAGACGTCGAGGCCGCGCAGGCCCTTCATCAGCACCGTGCCCAGGGCCAGGAACGCAGCCGAGACCAGCATCAGCCCCACCGCCATCGGTTTGTCGAGCACCAGCGGGTCGAAGCCGAGCACCAGCACCCCGGCGAAGCTCAGGCCGATCGCCACGCCGGTGCGCCAGGCGAAACGCTCGCCGAGCAGCCACCAGGCCAGCACCGCGGTCATCGGGACATAGCTCTGCAGCACGATCGCCGGCGAGGACAGGTCGCCGGCGGCCTTGAGCGCGCTGAAGCTCAGGCCGAAGTGCAGCACGCCGATGCACAGGCAGACCGCGATCAGTCGCGGCCACTGGCCCGGCGCCGGGCGCTTGACGAAGAACGCCAGCGGCAGGGCGAGCAGGGCGAAGCGCAGCCCGGTGAACAGCAGCGGCGGAATCTCGCGCAGCGCATAGGCCGAGGTCAGGAAGTTGAGCGCCCAGGACAGGACGACGAGCAGCAACAGGACGATGTCGCGAACGGGCATGGGGGAGGCCGATTGGGCTATCGTGACGGCCGCTCGAGCGGGTCGCGAATGGCATGACGGGAGAAGCATTGTGAAGTATGCGTTGCAGACCGCGGGACCGCTCGCCTGGGGCTTGCTGGCGATCGCCGCGCTGGTGTTCTGGCTGATGCCGAGCGCCTGGCTGTTGCGCGGCTGGGTCGCGCAGTTGGTCAAGGCGCGGCCGGCCTATGGCGCGGCGCTGTGGTCGGTGGTGTTCGCCCTGGTGGTGTGGGCGATGCTGGCGGTGACCGCGATGATCGTGCTGCATGGCCAGGTCGCCAGCAGCGGCTGGCCGTTCGCGACGGTCGCGTTCGCGCTGTCCTGCCTGGCCCTGGCGTTCAGCGTGCGCATCCACCTGCCGGGCCCCGACGGGGTGCGCCTGAGCTGGGCGCGGGCCTTGCCGGTGTCGGCGGCGACCTGCGCGGTGCTGTGGGTACAGGCGGCGCTGTGCGTGTATCTGGTGGGGCGAAATTACTTCCCGCCGGCCTGACCGCATCGAACGGGAAACCGCGACCGGCAAGCGCAGCCAATAGCCGAAATCAAGGCCCGTGGCGGTCTGTCCGAGGGCAGGCGGCGACGCCGCGAGGTCGGGGCGTCGCGGTCGCGACTTGCCTCGCGCCTGCCCTGGGAGCCGATGGCGGCTGTCCGCTCAGTACGACCAGCCGAGCTTGCGGTACAGCTTCGACAACACCCAGGCCGGGCCGATCAGCAGATAGGTCAGGTCGGTCAGGAAGCTCGGCTTCTTGCCTTCGATCTTGTGGCCGACGAACTGCGCGATCCAGGCCACCACGAACACCGCGATGGCGGTGTAGAGCAGCACGGTCAGGCCGAAGCCCTGCGCGATCCAGTGCGCGATCAGCGACAGCACCACGAACTGCACGAGCATGCCGAAGCCGAGCTTGCGCGAGGCGCGGTAGTAGAACAGCAACGCGGCGAACATCCCCAGCGCGGCCCAGGCGCCCGGGCGGAAGTAGGTGCCCGGGGCGGGAATGCACCACAGCAGGGCGATCACGCTCCACAGGATCGCCGGCACCGCGATCACATGGATGCTCTGGTTGACGGCGTTGCGGTGGTCGCCGGAATAACTGGCGAACCAGCGGTCGATGGGGCGTTGCGACGATTCGGCGACGGTGCTCATGCTCGACTCCCGTTGCGGCGGGGCGGACGCGCGGTCCGCGGATTGGTGCGGGCGGCTAGTGGGCCGCGGACTTCGAGAATAGCTGGATGACGGCCACCCCCGCCACGATCAGGCCGATGCCGGCGAGCGCGCCGGCGTCCAGGGTCTGTTTCATGAACAGCCAGCCGATCGCGGCGATCAGGACGATGCCGACGCCGGACCAGATCGCATAGGCGACGCCGACCGGCACCGTGCGCAGCACCAGCGACAGGAAATAGAACGCGGTGGCATAGCCGAGGCCGACGATCAGCGAGGGCACCAGCTTGGTGAAGCCGTCGGAGGCCTTGAGCGCGCTGGTCGCCACCACTTCGGCGGCGATCGCGACGCTCAGGTACAGGTAGCCGATATTCATGCGGTGCTCGCGGGGAGGGCGATCGGGCCAGGGTAACGCGCATGGCGGCAGGGCTGTATCCGCGGTCGGGCCTCGAGTGTGGCGCGGATCGCGCGATCGGTGAGGCGCCAGCCCCCAGATTGGCCGCGCTTGCGCACGTGACTGGCCGCGTAGCCCCCGGGTAGGCGCGGGGGCGTCCCGAACCGGCCCGCGTCGCGGGCCGGTGGAGGTCAGTCGATCGAGATGCCGGCGAGTTTGTGCAGCGCTTCGGCGTACTTGGCGCGGGTGCGCTCGATGACCTCGGCCGGCAGGTTGGGACCCGGCGGAGTCTTGTCCCAGCCCAGGGTTTCCAGATAGTCGCGCACGAACTGTTTGTCGTAGCTCGGCGGGCTGGTGCCGACCTGGTACTCGTCGGCCGGCCAGTAGCGCGAGGAGTCCGGCGTCAGCATCTCGTCCATGACGTAGAGACGGCCGTCGGCATCGGTGCCGAACTCGAACTTGGTGTCGGCCAGCAGGATGCCGCGCTGCGCGGCGTAGTCGGCGGCGTAGCGGTACAGGCGCAGGGTGGCGTCGCGCACCGCCTCGGCCAGTTCGGCGCCGACCGTGCGCACCGCGGTGTCGAAGTCGATGTTCTCGTCGTGGTCGCCGACCGCGGCCTTGGTCGAGGGGGTGAAGATCGGCTCGGGCAGTCGCTCGGCCTGGCGCAGGCCGCTCGGCAGGGCGATGCCGCTGACCCGGCCGGTGCGCTGATAGTCCTTCCAGCCGCTGCCGATCAGATAACCGCGGGCGATGCACTCGATCGGCACCGGCTTGAGCCGCTTGGTCACGACCGTGCGCCTGGCGTACAGCCGGGCGTCGACACCGGCCGGCAGCACCGCGGCGACATCGATCCCGGTCAGGTGATTGGGAATGATGTGGGCGGTCTTGCCGAACCAGAAGTTGCTGATCTGGCAGAGCATCTCGCCCTTGCCCGGGATGGGGTCGGGCAACACGACGTCGAAGGCGCTGAGGCGGTCGGTGGCGACCATCAACAGACAGTCGCCGCCCGGGGCGGCGCCCGCAGGCAGGCGATCGGCCGGAAGGTCGAAGACATCGCGGACCTTGCCCCGGTGGCGCAAGGGCAGGCCGGGCAGTTCGGATTGCAGCAGTGTGGTCGTCAACGTGGGGACCCCTGATGGCGGCGGCGTAAATGATTCCCCCCATCGCCTCGCGCCGCCGGAGCCGGACGGCTCGCGCGCGCAGGCGCGACGGGGCCGGGCAGTGTACGCCGGCTGGCGCCCGCGTGCAGGTAGACTGGGGTCCGGCGGCCCGCAGGGGCCTGGACGGGCCGCGACCGGCCGGGACGATGGGCGCGAATGAAGCGCTGGTACGGCAAATTGCTCGGTTTCTTCGCCGGCGCGGCGCTGCTGCGCGGCAACCCCTTCCTGGGCGCGATCATCGGCCTGCTGATCGGCCACGCCTTCGACACCGACTGGTTCAAGCTGCGCGGCGACAACCCTTATGCCGTACTGGGCGTGAGCAACGACGCCAGCGACAGCGAGGTCGATCAGGCCTACCGCCGGCTGATGTCGCAATACCACCCCGACCGGGTCGTTCACGCGGCCCCCGAGCTGCGCAGCCAGGCCGAGCAGCGCGCCCGCGAGATCAACCGCGCCTACGACCGGATCAAGACCCTGCGCCAGCGCAGGAAGTGAGCGGGCAGGAGTGGGGGGCAGGAGTGAGCAGGGCAAGAGGCGCCCGCTCGTGGCCCGCTCCTCGCTGCTCGCTTTTACGGGACAATAGCCGCCTGCCCTACCGAGCCGCGCCCATGCAATCCACCGTCATCGCCCCTTCGATCCTCTCGGCGAACTTCGCCAAGCTCGGCGAGGAGGTCGACAACGTCCTCAAGGCCGGCGCCGACTGGGTCCATTTCGACGTCATGGACAACCATTACGTGCCGAACCTGACCATCGGCCCGATGATCTGCGAGGCGCTGCGCAAGCATGGCGTGACCGCGCCGATCGACGTGCACCTGATGGTCGAGCCGGTCGACCGCATCGTCCCCGACTTCGCCAAGGCCGGCGCCAGCACCATCAGCTTCCACCCGGAAGCCAGCGGCCACGTGCATCGCACGATCCAGCTGATCAAATCGCACGGTTGCCAGGCCGGCCTGGTGCTGAACCCGGCGACCCCGATCGAAGTGCTCGACTGGGTGCTCGAAGACCTGGACCTGGTGCTGCTGATGTCGGTCAACCCGGGCTTCGGGGGGCAGAGCTTCATTCCCTCGGCGCTGGACAAACTGCGCCGCGTGCGCGAGCGCATCGACCACAGCGGCCGTTCGATCCGGCTGGAGATCGACGGCGGGGTCAAGCCCGACAACATCGCCGAGATCGCCGCCGCCGGCGCCGACACCTTCGTCGCCGGTTCGGCGGTGTTCAACGCGCCCGACTACGCCGAAGTGATCGGCCAGATGAAAGCGGCGGTCGCGGCGGTGCGCGGATGAACACTTGCGACCTGTGCGATCTGCACGAAGCACGGGTCCGCGTATTGGACCTGCCGTTACGCGACTACGGCGGGCGCCTGGCCTTCGACGGCACGGTCAGCACCATCAAGGCCTACGAAGACAATTCGCTGGTGCGCGAAGCGGTGGCCGAAGCCGGCAACGGCCGTGTGTTGGTGATCGACGGCGGCGGCTCGATGCGCCGAGCGATGCTCGGCGACCTGCTCGCGGCGAAAGCGGTCGAGAACGGTTGGGCCGGGGTGGTCGTCCATGGCGCGATCCGCGACAGCGGCGCGATCGGTGCCATGGAGCTCGGCGTCAAGGCGCTGGGCACCTGCCCGCGCAAGACCGACAAACTGGGGCAGGGCATGCGCGACGTCGCGATCGAGATCGGCGGCGTGGTCATCCGGCCGGGGGATTGGTTGTGTGCGGATGAAGACGGGGTGGTGGTGGCGGACGAAGTTTTGCGTTGATCGCGCTTTGTTCCTGTCTTGGATTCGATCTCTGCCGCGTTGGTGCGGCGTTCCCACCCCTGTAGGAGCGACGTAAGTCGCGACCACGGGACGCGCGGAAGCGACAACGCCGGTGCTCCTTATCGAAGCCGCATAGTTTCGCGAGGGTAGGAGCGGCGCAAGCCGCGACCGCGCTGCGACGGTCTCGCGGCGCATCGTTCAATGGTAGGAGCGACGTAAGTCGCGACCGCAGGGCGCGCAGAGGCCGCAATGCCGGCGTTATCTATTGAAGAGGCGCGCTTTCGCGAGGGTAGGAGCGACGCAAGTCGCGACCGCGTCGTCTCCGGTTGCGGCGCTTCTTGCCGCAGGGCGGTGAAGCAACAGCAAAGCTTCCGCCCCCTAAAGGGTGCGGGTAACTTTCTTTGTCCAAAGCAACAAAAGAAAGTCACCAAAAAAGTGCTTCTCCTTGCAAGGGCACAAGCCCCGCACGATCGATGCCGACGCAGGGATGCTCCAGACAGGCCATCCATGGCCTGCTTGCGCACGGCCCGCATCCCTGCGAGCCGCCCTACGGGTCAGCTTTTGACCGGCAAAGCGGCAAGGCAGATCAAAATCACGGCAACGGCAACGGCAACGGCAACGGCAACGGCAACGGCAACGGCAACGGCAACGGTGCATGCTTGTCGATTAGCCGCGGGCGCTCGCACTGCCCCGCCCAAAGCAAAGGACGCGGGCCTTGCGGCCCGCGTCCCGGAATAATTGGAGGCAATCCAGCCTCCGCCCGTCGTCCCTGATATGGCCTCTTATATTCCGGATCAACGATGACCGGTGTGTGACAAAAGTAGCGAATCCGGAAGCTCGGCCGTCCAGCCCGACACGGCCCCTCCGATCGCCCTGACCGAGCCAAGGCCGGTGCCCGACGCGACCGACGTTCACCGGGAATTTCCCCCACGCTGGTAGCCTCGCGAGCTTCCCGCTCGGACTCCCGTCTCCATGCCCAAGCCTCGCTGGCGCTTGATTCTCAACGGCAAGTCGGCCGGCGACGATGACCTGCGCGAGGCCGTGGTCGCGATACGCGAGCGCGGCATCGACCTGGACGTCCGCGTCACCTGGGAGGGCGGCGACGCCGAGCGCTACGTGGCCGAGGCCATCGCCGACGGCGTCGATACCCTCGTCGCGGCCGGCGGCGACGGCACCCTCAGCGAGATCGCGACCACCCTGGCGCATCGCGACGAGCCTGCCGACGCGTTGCCCTCGCTCGGGCTGGTGCCGCTCGGCACCGCCAACGACTTCGCCAGCGCCGCGCTGATCCCCACCGACCCGGCATTGGCGTTGGATCTGATCGCGCGGCGGCCGCCGCAGCCGATCGACCTGATCCGCCTCGAAGCGCCGGACGGCCTGCACTGGGCCGCCAACCTCGCCAGCGGCGGCTTCGGTACCCAAGTCACCATCGACACGGACGCCGGTCTCAAGAAGATGCTCGGCGGCCTGGCTTATCTGGTCACCGGCATCTCCAAGCTCGGCCGCATCGATCCGGTGCGCGCCCGTATTTATAGCGACGGCTTCGAGTGGGAGGGCGATTTCATCGCCCTGGGCATCGGCAACGGCAAGCAGGCCGGCGGCGGCCAGGTACTTTGTCCGGACGCGTTGATCGACGACGGCTTGCTCGACGTGACCGTGGTGCCGGACCTGTCCGGCGAAGTCGGCGCGACCGTGCGCACCCTGCTGACCGAAGGCAAGCATGCCGCGCTCGAGCGGGTCGCCACCCGGGTGCAGTTGCGCTCGGTCGAAATCGAATCGCCGCGGGCGCTGACCCTCAACCTGGACGGCGAACCGGTCTGTGCGCATCACTTCCGCATCGACTGCGTGGCCGGGCGCGTGCGCATGCACCTGCCACTCGGCTGCCCGCTGCTGTCGGCGACGCCGGCATTGCCGCCATCGTCCCCCGCCGACGCCGGCTGAGGCCGTCGCGCGGCGCCGGCGAAGCGGCTACAGTAGCGTCCATGAAAGCCTGGGCGAACCCGCATTTCCTTTGTGCCGACGTGGGTTGGCGATGGTGGCCGTCGGCCATCGTCGCTCCTGCCCACTCGTCCATGAAGGAACTGCCGCGTGATTTCGCACGAACTCTTCCAGCAACAGGCCGCTAACGGCTACACCCGTATTCCGGTCGTGCGCGAGGTCCTGTCCGACCTCGACACCCCCCTCTCGGTCTATCTCAAGCTCGCCGACGGCCCGCACACCTATCTGTTCGAGTCGGTCGAGGGCGGCGAACGCTTCGGCCGTTACTCGATCATCGGCCTGCCGGCGCAGCGCGTGTACGCGTTCGCCGGCCACAGCTTGTTCGTCAGCGAACACGGCGAACTGATCGACAGCCGCGTGGTCGACGACCCGCTGGCCGAAGTCGAGCGGCTGCGCACCGAGTACCGCGTGCCCAAGATCGACGGCCTGCCGGGGTTCACCGGCGGTCTGGTCGGCTGGTTCGGTTTCGAGTGCATCCAGTACATCGAGCAGCGCCTGGCCGGCCCGCAGTCCGGTGGCGTGCACAAGCCCGACGAACTCGGTACCCCCGACATCCTGCTGATGCAGAGCGAGGAGATCGCGGTATTCGACAACCTCAAGGGTCGTCTGTACCTGATCGTCCACGCCGACCCGCGCGAGCCGCAGGCGTTCGCCCGCGCCAACCGCCGCCTCGACCAGCTCGTGCACCGGCTGCGCATCGGCGGCGCGAGTTATCCGGAAACCCTCGACCCGGCCGGCTTGGACGAAGGGGATTTCGTCTCCGGTTTCACCCGCGAAGGCTTCATCGACGCGGTCGAGAAATCGAAGGAGCTGATCCGCGCCGGCGATATCTTCCAGGTGGTGCTGTCGCAGCGCCTGAGCGTGCCGTTCAAGGCGCGTCCGGTCGACGTCTACCGCGCGCTGCGCGCCCTGAATCCGTCGCCGTACATGTACTTCCTCGATGTCGGCGGCACCCAGGTGGTCGGCTCGTCGCCGGAAATCCTGGTGCGCCTGCAACACACCGACGACGGCGGTGCCGAAGTCACCGTGCGACCGATCGCCGGAACCCGCCCGCGCGGCAAGACGGTCGAGGAAGACAATGCGCTCGAAGCCGAATTGCTGGCCGACCCGAAGGAGCGCGCCGAGCATCTGATGCTGATCGACCTCGGCCGCAACGACGTCGGCCGCGTGTCCGAACCCGGCACGGTCGAAGTCGGTGAGCAGTTCGTGATCGAGCGCTACAGCCACGTCATGCACATCGTCAGCGAAGTCACCGGACGGTTGAAGGCGGGCATGAGCTATATGGACGTGCTGCGTGCGACCTTCCCGGCCGGCACGGTCAGCGGCGCGCCGAAGATCCGAGCGCTGGAAGTGATCCGCGAGCTGGAACCGATCAAGCGCAACGTCTATTCCGGCGCGGTCGGCTACATCGGCTGGCACGGCGACGCCGACACCGCCATCGCGATCCGCACCGCGGTGATCCAGGATGGCCGCCTGCACGTGCAGGCCGGCGCCGGCATCGTCTACGACTCCGATCCGCAGAAGGAATGGGAGGAGACGATGAACAAGGGCCGCGCCCTGTTCCGTGCGGTGGCCGAGGCGGCGCGGGGACTGTAACCGCTGCGCGGATGCGCTTCGGGCAGGAGCGGCGCGAGACGCGACCCGCGCCGGCCGGCGTAGCGGCGCGGTCGCCGCTTGCGCAGCTCCTGCAAAGAGCTGCGCTGCCGCTTCGTCGTTATCGAATCGCGCCACCCGATACGCGAATCCGCCTGAGACAGGCTTACAACGGCCGTGCGCACTCGATGCTGCCGCCTGCGTAGTAGGTCATGTCCTGGTAGTCGACCGAAGCGCGCACCGGCGTTGCGCTGGTCAGCGATTCGACTACCTGGTTGCCGCGGCTCAACTCGAACTGCGGCGTGGTGCCGCCGATCAGCGGGACCTTGAACGAGGTCATGCCGGCCGCGGCCTGCACGCTACGCAGGTCGCTGCCCTGGCGGATGCTGAGCAGGCCGGGTTCGGTCAGGAAGGCGAGCAGTTCGACCTGGTTTTCGGCGGCCGGCCCGGACGGGATCGTGAACGCACCGGCGGTCTGCTTCGTGGCGTCGTAGGGCGCATCGGTGCGGTGTTTGCGATGGAAGTAATACAAGGCGTCGCGCGCGATCGGCGGCGCCTGGCCGGTCTTGAACCAGGCCGTGTAGTAGGCGAGCAGGTCGGCCACCGCATAGCCGCGGGCGCGCGACGGCGCGACCTGGGTTTCGCCGTAGTCGTTCCAGGTCAGGATGTTCAGCATCTGCGCATCGCTCTCGATGGCCTTCTCGAACAAGGCGCGCAAGGTCGTGCTGTTCGACGACTCCCAATGGCGCAGCTCGACCTTCTCGGCGCTCTTGCGCACGCGCATGTCCTGGAACGCGACCCGCGCCATCCAGTCCAGGCCGTATCGGCGCGCATCTACCGCCTCGCTGAGGTTGGAAGCGGCCTGGCTGGCGGTCTTGCCTTCGAAGATCGAATAACCGGCCATGGTTGCGCGCCACTCGGCTATGTTCGGAATTGAGTTCATCGCCGTGCGAGAAAGGAACATCGGGTACCACGCCGGTTCGACGCCTTGGGCGCGCAGCAGGTCGAGCATCTGCTGCCACCACAGGATCGGCTTGCCGCCGTCCCTGATCGGCCGTTCGGGCGCGAAAGTCGCCAGCGGCACGCGGCCGTCGGGCAGGCGGAACACCGAGGAGTGGTCGATAACGGCGAGCAGGGTCTGCGCGAGTTCGTCGGGCGTGTCCAGCGCGCCCTTCGGAAACCCGGGCGCGAGCAGGATGCGGAACTCCGGGTCGACCGCCTTGGCCGCCGCCAGCATGTCGCGCACCCGGTTGAAGCGGTCGTCGACATGGATCTGCCGGTAGGACATTTCCAGGATGAAACCGTCCAGCCCCATGGCGATGGCCTGGCGGATCTCGACTTCGAAGTTGAGCTGTTTCCAGTTCGGCTCCGGGCGTTTCGGCATCGGCAGCGGGCGGTCGCGCAGCAGGCCGCCGGTGCTGAGGTATTCCAGGTTGCCGCTGCTCGCGCCGGTCGGGCTGAGCCAGCGCTCGTACCAGTTCTTGCTGTCGGCCTCGTTATGGGTCGAGAGCTGGAACGGCGGGAAATACCAGGCGAACACTTTCTTGCCCGAGGCGCGCAGGGCTAGCGGGCCCGGCGGCACGAACGGATAGCACTGCGCCGAGGCGGCGGCGTCGCCTGCCCGCAGCGACGAGTGGAGCCGGTCCGGGCCGCGCGCGATCGCGCTCGGGGCGAGGACCAGGGCGGCCAGGAGAATCGCGCAGCGGTGTAGCCAGGGACGTGGAGCGTGCATGACGTCCATCCTTCAGTAGGGATCGGTGCGGGTGCGAGGCGGGTGCCGGAGCGATGCCCCGGAGCGGGGCCGGCGAGTTAACGCTATCGGGCGGCCGCGGCGGAGACTGCTTCGTTTCTTGCTATTGCCAACTGGCACACATATCGGGGCCCTGGCGGGGCGCCGCGGCGGCCTCGCACAGACCGGCGCCGAGCGGTTACAGTAGCCGCATGATCGTTCGCGCAATTCCGCAGAACTCCCCGAAAGCCGGCCAGGCTTGGCGATGGTGGCGTGCCGCCGTCGTCCGTTCCCTGCCGCCCTTCGAGGACTCCCTGCGTGACCCCGCCTGCGATTCGATGCTTTCAGACGGCTAAGCGCCGTCGAGGTTTTCCGGCCGCTCAGCGCGGCCAGTGCTTTCCGGCCGCCAAGCGCAGCCGGGCCCTGCACGGCGCAGCAGCGCTATTTCAGTCCCGACCCCTGTCTGCGGCCTCATCGAGGCGGGATAATCCTGGGCTGGCGTTCGCCGGCGCGGCTCTGCCGTACCGCTGCGGACGGCCCCGGGCGAGGGCGCCGCATCTCCCGCAACACCTTGCCGGCACGATGACGGGCCCCTGGCCCGCGGTCGCGCGGCTATCCGGTATCACCCGCATTCGAGGCGCGTCATGTCCGTTCTGATGATCGACAACTACGACAGCTTCACCTACAACCTCGTGCAGTACCTGCAGGCGCTCGGGGCCGACGTGAAGGTGATCCGCAACGACGACTTGAGCGTGTCGGAGATCGACCGGCTGGCGCCGGAACGCATCATGATCTCGCCCGGACCGGGCACGCCGAACGATGCCGGCGTGTCGCTGGACGTGATCCGCGAACTCGGTCCGCGGGTACCGATCCTCGGCGTCTGTCTCGGCCACCAGAGCCTCGGCCAGGCCTATGGCGGCGAGGTGATCCGCGCCCAGACCATCATGCACGGCAAGACCTCGCGCATCCGCCACGAAGGCCGCGGTGTGTTCGCCGGCCTGCCGGACAGTTATCAGGCCACGCGCTATCACTCGCTGGTGGTGTCGCGCGACAGCCTGCCCGAGGCGCTGGAGATCACCGCCTGGACCGAGAACGAGGACGGCAGCTTCGAAGAAGTCATGGGCCTGCGCCATCGCGAGTATCCGGTCGAAGGGGTGCAGTTCCATCCCGAGTCGATCCTGACCGAGCACGGCCACGCGCTGCTGAAGAATTTCCTGACCCGATAACCGCTGCGGCGCGCCCGCGCCCGCCAGGACCCGAATCACCATGCCACTGACCGCCCAAGAAGCCCTGCAACGCACGATCGAGCACCGCGAGATCTTCCACGACGAGATGGTCGATCTGATGCGCATGATCATGCGCGGCGAAATCTCGCCGACCATGACCGCGGCGATCCTCACCGGCCTGCGGGTCAAGAAGGAAACCGTCGGCGAGATCGCCGGCGCGGCGACGGTGCTGCGCGAGTTCGCCCGGCCGGTGCAGGTCGGCGACCGCACCCACCTGGTCGACATCGTCGGCACCGGCGGCGACGGCGCCCACACCTTCAACATTTCCACCGCGAGCATGTTCGTCGTCGCCGCGGCCGGGGCCAAGGTGGCCAAGCACGGCAATCGCAGCGTGTCCTCGAAGTCGGGCAGCGCCGACGTGCTCGAAGCGCTGGGCGCGGCGATCGAGCTGCAGCCCGAACAGGTGAGCCAGTGCATCGACCGCGCCGGTATCGGCTTCATGTTCGCGCCGGTGCATCACCCGGCGATGAAGGTGGTCGCGCCGGTGCGGCGCGAGATGGGCGTGCGCACCCTGTTCAACATCCTCGGCCCGCTGACCAACCCGGCCGACGCGCCGAGCATCCTGATGGGCGTGTTCCATCCCGACCTGGTCGGCATCCAGGTGCGCGTGCTGCAGGAGATGGGCGCGCAGCGCGCGCTGGTGGTGTGGGGCCGCGACGGCATGGACGAGCTCTCGCTCGGCGCCGGCAGCCTGATCGGCGAACTGCGCGACGGCGTGGTGCGCGAATACGAAGTGCACCCGGAGGACTTCGGCATCGCGATGGCGGCCAGCCGCAACCTGCGCGTGGCCGATGCGAGCGAGTCGAAGGCCATGCTGCTGCAGGCGCTGGAAAACCGCGACGGCCTGCCGCGCGAGATCGTGGCGTTGAACTCCGGCGCCGCACTGTACGCCGCCGGCGTGGCCGAGAGCATTGCGGACGGCATCGAGCGCGCGCGCGACGCGCTGGCCTCGGGGGCTGCGCGGGCGAAGCTCGACGAGTTCGTCGCGCTGACCCGGGAATTGGCCGGGGCCTGACCGCCTTCGCCCACAGACCACGACTCAGGAGCCAGCATGTCCGCCCGCTTCGCCGAATTGCCCAAACCGCCGTATTACGCGGTCATCTTCAGCTCCCAGCGCAGCGAGGGGGACGATGCCGGCTACGGCGAGGCCGCCGAGCGCATGGTCGAGCTGGCCGCGCAGCAACCGGGCTTCCTCGGGGTCGAGTCGACCCGCGGCGACGACGGCTTCGGCATCACCGTAAGCTATTGGTCCGACGAGGCGGCGATCGCCGCCTGGAAACGGCAGGCCGAACACGCCGCCACCCGCGCCCACGGGCGCGAACATTGGTATCGACATTTCGAGTTGCGCGTGGCCAGGGTCGAGCGCGCGTACGGGAGCAAGGGCAAGGCATGAGCGACATCCTGAACACCATCCTCGCGCGCAAGCACGAGGAGATCGAACAGCGCAGCCGGGTGCGCTCGCTCGCCGATCTGCGCGCGCGCGCGGCCTCGCAGGCGCCGGCCCGCGGGTTCGTCGACGCGATCAAGCGCAAGCACGCCGCCGGCGAAGCCGCGGTGATCGCCGAGGTCAAGAAGGCCAGCCCGTCCAAGGGCCTGATTCGCGCCGACTTTAAGCCGGCCGAGATCGCGCGCAGCTACGAGGCCGGCGGCGCGGCCTGCCTGTCGGTGCTGACCGACGTCGATTTCTTCCAGGGCAGCAACGCCTACCTCGGCGAAGCCCGCAGCGCCTGCACGCTGCCGGTGTTGCGCAAGGACTTCACCGTCGACCCCTACCAGGTCTACGAGGCGCGCATGATCGGCGCCGACGCGATCCTGCTGATCGTCGCCGCGCTCGAGGACGGGCCGATGATCGAGATGGCCGGCCTGGCGATGGAGCTGGGCATGGACGTGTTGGTCGAAGTCCACGACATCGACGAGCTCGAACGCGCGCTGCAGACCGATTGCGAGCTGATCGGGGTCAACAACCGCAACCTGCGCACCTTCGAGGTCTCGCTGGACACCACCCTCGCCCTGCAAGCGGCGGTGCCCAGGGACCGTACGCTGGTGACCGAGAGCGGTATCGCCACGGGGGGCGATGTCGCCCGCATGCGCGGGGCCGGTATCGAAACCTTCCTGGTCGGCGAAAGCTTCATGCGCGAACGCGATCCGGGCGCGGCGCTGCGGCGGTTGTTCGCGGCGTGAGCGCGGTCCGTCCCGCGCGGTTTCCGGCGGTGCGCGCCGACGCGCCGCTGATCGTGTTCGACTTCGATCACACCCTGTACGACGGCGACTCCGGCAGCCACCTGTTCGCCTGGCTGATCAAGCGCTCGTGGTGGCGGGTGCTGCTGGCGACCCTGATCGCGCCGGTCGCCGGGCCGATGGTGGCCTGGCTGAAGACCCGCCGCCTCGGCATCTCGGCCTTCGTCTGGGTCGGCACCGTCGGCATGCACCGCGCCGGTTTGCTCGACGTCATGATCGACCGCTACGTCGCCCAGCACACCGAGCAGATCCGCGCACGGTTGCTGGCGATCGCGCTGGAGGTGCTGCATCGCCACCGCGAGCAAGGCGACCAGGTGGTCATCGCGACCGGCGCGCCGCCGGAACTGGCCCGCGCCATCCTGGCCTTCGTCGCCCACGAGGACGTGCCGGTGGTCGGCACCCTGGTCGGCCCGCGCCTCGGGGCGCTCGGCGCCCGCCGCCACTGCCATTCCGAAATGAAGATGACGATGCTGCGCGAGTCCGGCTTCACCGGGCCGGTCGAGATCGCCTATTCGGACAGCAGCGCCGACCTGCCCCTGCTCAAGGCCGCGCGCAGGCCGGTGGTGGTCAACCCCAAGGCCGCGCGGGTGGAGATGTTCCGGCGCGTGCTGCCGGCCGGCACCCCGATCCTGAACTGGGGTTGCCCGGGGCGGGGCGGCGATCCGGTGTCGCCGGCGGCTTAGATGGTCTCGCCGGTGCAGGCGGGAGCGCGGTCGCGGCTTGCGCCGATTCTGCCCAGCCGCAACGCCGCAACGGGTAAGAGCGGCGCGAGCCGCGGCGGCCGTGGCGCCCCGGCGCGCCGCATGGATGTTCAGCGTGAGATCGGACTACGGCTACGGGCTACGGCGATGCCGCAGCCCGGGCCTCAGTCGCCCAGCATCTTCACGAACTTGACCGACGAGCCGTTGGAATAACCGCAGGCGCGGTAGAAGTCGTGGGCGTCGGTGCGGCGGATATTGCTGGCGACCTCGACCCGGCCGACCCCGTCGCGGCGGGCGCGGCGCTCGACCTCGCGAACCAGCAGGCGGCCGATGCCCTGTCGATGGCAGGACTGGGCCACCACCAGGGCGGTGATGCGGGTCAGCAGGTTGCCGCGGGTCAGCGAATAGCGGGTATGGCTGGCGATCAGGCCACAGGCGTGGCCATCGAGTTCGGCCAGCAGCAGGTCGTGGCGCGGGTCTTCGCGCAGCACGGCGATGCGCTCGAGGGCCTCATCGCGGGTGCAGGGGTAGCCGAGCTGGCTGAGCAGCTCGGCGACATCGCTGGCGTCGCCCAGCTCCGCGAGCCGCACCGTGGGTGCGGTCTCGGAGGAGGGCGCGATGCGTCCCACCGGGGGCCTTAGCGGGTCCCGTAGAGAACGACGGTCTTGCCCCGGGCGTGCAGCTTGCCGTCGGCCTGCAGCTTCTTCAGCACGCGACCGGCCATTTCACGCGAGCAGCCGACCAGGCGCGAGAGCTCCTGGCGCGACACCCGCAGCTGAGTGCCCTGCGGATGGCTCATGGCCTCGGGTTCCTTGGCGAGGTCGTGCAGGGCACGGACGATGCGGTCGGTGACGTCGAGGAAGGCCAGGCGACCGGCCTTGCGGCTGGTGTCGAGCAGGCGCCGGGAAATCTGCGCGCCGATCGCATACAGCAGCTTGGGCGCGTCCAGCGAGAGCCGGGTCAGCAGCAGGTCGTAGAGGCGCTCGTGCCCGATTTCGGCCAGTTCGCAGGTGCTGCGCGTTCGCAGGATCACCTCGCGATGGTCGCTCTCGATGAACAGGCCAAGCTCGCCGACGAACTCGCCGGGGCCGAAATAGCCCAGGACCAGTTCACGTCCGTCCTCTTCCTCGGTGATGATGCTCACCGAGCCCGAGACGACGTAATACAGCGTGCTGGCCGGATCCCCGGGGCGAAACACGTCCGTACGGGACGGGTAACGGCGACGGTGGCAATGGGCCAGGAAGCGTTCGATCGTTGCGCCGTCCGGCAGCAACGGGCTATTGGTTCTGCGCAATGCAGTCAAGGGGGCTACCGGGTTGGCGGACATTGGGAATGGGCTTTGGCTGTCGGCCGAGCTTAGGGCGATACGGCCGCGTGAGCAAATCCTGCCGTTGAAAATCCCGGTCCGATAGAGAGCGATGATGGAAGCGCAGAGACGGTCACGCTTTTGTAATCGACGCAGTCCAAAACCTAGCTGCGTTTCCCCCCGGGGCCAATTGCCTCATAATCGCGGCCCTCGCCGTCCGTCCGGATATTCCTACAGTGGTCAAGCCGTTGCCGCGCCTGAGGTTGCAGGGTTTCAACAACCTCACCAAGGCCCTCTCGTTCAATATCTACGATGTTTGCTTTGCCGCCTCGGAGGACGAGCGCGGTCGCTATATCGAATACATCGACGAGGCGTACAACGCCGACCGCCTCACCCAGATCCTCACGGATGTGGCGGAGATCATCGGCGCCAACATCCTCAATATCGCCCGCCAGGACTACGACCCCCAGGGCGCGTCGGTGACGATCCTGATCTCCGAGGAACCGGTGATCGACAAGAAGGCGGCCGGCAAGGAGATCATCTCCGACGCCGTGGTCGCCCACATGGACAAGTCCCACATCACCGTCCACACCTATCCGGAGACCCACCCGGACAGCGGCATCGCGACCTTCCGGGCCGATATCGACGTGGCGACTTGCGGGGTGATTTCGCCGCTTAAGGCCTTGAATTACCTGATCGAGAGCTTCCAGTCCGACATCGTGGTCATGGACTACCGGGTGCGCGGCTTCACCCGCGACATCAAGGGCAAGAAGCACTACATCGATCACAAGATCAATTCGATCCAGGACTACCTGGCCAAGAACATCAAGTCGCGCTACGAGATGATCGACGTCAACGTCTATCAGGAAAACATCTTCCACACGAAGATGCACCTGAAGGAATTCGACCTCGACACCTACCTGTTCGAGGAGAAGGCCAAGAACCTCTCGTTCAAGGAGCGCATGAAGATCGAAGCGCGCCTGCGCCGCGAGATCGAAGAGCTCTACCACGGCCGCAACCTGGTCGACTGAGCGCTGCGGGATGCACGCCAAAGGCCGGCGAAAGCCGGCCTTTTTGTTTCGGGATGAGGTCGGAGGCCTCCCCGCCGCCCGGCTTGCCTCCCTCTCCCGCCTGCGGGAGGGGCGGGGTGAGGCTCGAGGGGCCGGGACCCCGGGGCCCGGACCGGCGCGCCGTAAGGACAAGCCCTCACCCTAACCCTCCCCGGTGGACGGGAGGGGGGCTGAAAGCCAAAGCGGCCGGGTACTCAATCCGGCGGCCGTGGCTTCAGACCCGGTAAGCCACGGCCTTCATCAGCTTGGATGCCGCCGCCATCAGGGCCGGCACCGGCATCGGCAGGATCCGCGCGCCGGCGGCTTCGGCCTTCTCGGCGTGGCGGGCCTCGTCGGCCTTCATCGTGCGCAGGATCGCCCGGCTGCGCTGGTCGGCCTCGGGCAGGGACTGCAGGTGCTCGTCGATGTGCGCCTCGACCTGGCGTTCGGTCTCGACCACGAAGCCCAGATTCCAGCCGTCCCCGCGCAGGCCGGCGAGGGCGCCGATGGCGAAGCTGCCGGCGTACCACAGCGGGTTCAGCAGGCTCGGGCGGCTGTCGAGTTCGCGCAGGCGGTCGGCGCACCAGGCCAGGTGGTCGGTCTCTTCCTGGGCGGCCTCGAGCAGGTGGCCGCGGGTGGATTCGTCGCGGGCGACCGCGGCCTGGCCGCAGTACAGGGCCTGGGCGCAGACCTCGCCGACGTGGTTGATCCGCATCAGGCCGGCCGAATGGCGGCGTTCGCCGGGTTCGAGCACCAGTTCGGCGGTGTTGCCGGCGGGGTTCGGGCGTTCGGCGCCGGGGGCGCCGAATACGGTATCGAGCGCGCGCTGTGCTTCGCTGAGCACGCGGTCCAGGGGGCTGAGTTCGCGGGTCGTCATGCCGCCGATTCTAAGGCGAGGCCGGTGTAGAAGTCGGTTAATCGGCCGCCGGTGCGGCTCCGCCCTCGTCGAGCAGCCCGGCCAGGAACTCCAGCGGATGCTGGACCGGGATCGAGGTGCCGCCGCCCAGGTGCAGGCGGCAGCCGATATTCGCGCTGAGCAACAAGGCGGCGCCGCTGTGCGCGAGTTGTTCGAGCAAGGGCGCGCGGTACTCGGCCGCCCGCGCCGGGGCGGCCAGCATCTGGCTGCCGGCGGCGCCGCAGCAGCCGTAGCCGGCGTCGAGTTCGACCACCTGCAGCCCGGGCACCCGCGCCAGCAGACGGCGCAGGGCCGGTACCGACTTGACCACGTTGCGCTGGGTGCAGGGCAGGTGCACGGCGATGCGTTGTGGCGAGGGGCGGAAGCGCAGGCCCGCGCCGGCCTGGTCGAGGTAGGCGATGGCGTCGACCACCCGGGCCTGCGGCGCGAGCGAATGCGCCAGCGCGGTATGGCAACCGCTGGCCAGGCTCAGGACGGTGTCGTGGCCGGAGAACGCGCCGCGGTTGGCCTGGGCCAGGTCCTGGGCCGCGGCGGCATTGCCGGCGTGCTCGTGCAGGGCGCCGCAGCAGCCTTGGCCGGCGACCGGGTCGAGTTCCACCCCGAGCGAGGCGCACAGCCGCGCCGTGGCCGCGCGCAGGGCGCTTTCATAGGTGTCGGCCACGCAGCCCACGAACAACCCGGCGCGGGCCTGTGCGGCCGGCTGGGGGCGTGCCGGCGGTATCGGGGCTGGCCGCGGCGGGCGCGGCAACGAGCGCCAGGCCTCGGGCAGCCAGGGATAGCCGACCCGATACAGCGACAGGGCTGCGGCCATCCAGCGCGGCCGCGCCGCCAGGCCTTCGATCAGGCGCTGGCGCCAGGCCGGCGGCCGGCGCTCGCGCTGGCGGCTGCGTGCCAGGACCAGCAATCGGCCATAATCCACGCCGGCCGGGCACACCGACTCGCAGCTGCGGCAGCCCAGGCAGTGATCGAGATGAGCCTCGGACGTCGCGGTCGCGACGATGCTGTCCAGGGCCCAGGCCCGGGCCAGGGCGATCCGGCCGCGCGGGGACTCGGCTTCGAGCCGGTCGCGGCCGTAGGTGGGGCAGGCGGGCAGGCACAGCCCGCATTGCACGCAGCGGTCGGCCAGAGCCACCAGGGGATCGGCGGAGGGCGGGCGACGGTCGTGCGGCATGACCATCGATGCTAGCACGGGCCAAACCCAGGCTTGCGCGATCCCGGGCGGCCCGCTATCATTCCGCCTCTTTCGTTCCGCAATCACAACGCGAGGCGACGTTCCGACGCCCTTCCCGCACCGGGAAACGGCGGAACCAGCCCGACCACTGTGCCCACATAAAGAGTTGTCATGAAGACTTTTACCGCCAAGAACGAGACCGTCCAGCGCGACTGGTACGTCGTCGACGCGTCGGGCAAAACGCTCGGCCGCTTGTGCTCCGAACTCGCGCGTCGTCTGCGCGGCAAGCACAAGCCCGTCTATACCCCTCACGTCGATACCGGCGATTACCTGGTGGTGATCAACGCCGAGAAGATCGCCGTCACCGGCAACAAGCTGCAGGACAAGATGTACTACCGGTTCACCGGTTACGTCGGCAACCTGAAGAGCGAGACGCTGGGCCAGGCGCTCGAGCGCCACCCGGAACGCGTCATCGAGATCGGTGTCAAGGGCATGCTGCCGAAGAATCCGCTCGGCCGCGCCATGTATCGCAAGCTCAAGGTCTACAAGGGCTCCGAGCATCCGCATACCGCCCAGCAGCCGCAGCCGCTCGACATCTAAGGTAAAGACCATGGCTATCCAGCAGAATTACGGCACCGGCCGCCGCAAGTCGTCCACCGCCCGCGTGTTCCTGCGCAAGGGCGACGGCAAGATCACCATCAATCAGCGTTCGATCGAAGAGTTCTTCGGCCGCGAAACCGCGCGCATGATCGTCCGCCAGCCGCTCGAGCTGACCCAGTCGACCGACAAGTTCGACGTCAACGTGACGGTCGCCGGCGGCGGCATCACCGGCCAGGCCGGCGCGATCCGTCTCGGCATCGCCCGCGCACTGGTCGAGTACGACGAAACCCTCAAGGGCGAACTGCGCAAGGCAGGCTTCATGACCCGCGACGCCCGCGAAGTCGAGCGTAAGAAGGTCGGTCTGCACAAGGCTCGTCGCGCAACCCAGTTCTCGAAGCGCTAATTGTTGTTTTTGCGCGTCGCGTTTTTGCGCTAATATCGGTTCCATAGCCCCGTCGCCAAGCGGTAAGGCACCTGACTCTGACTCAGGCATTCGGTGGTTCGAATCCATCCGGGGCTGCCATACCCAAGTCCGATTCCTGCTCAACGGCTCGAATCGGCGACCTGAAACCCGCCGCGAGGCGGGTTTCTTGTTTTCCAGCACGAACCCGCCGCGAGGCGGGTTTCTTGTTTTCCAGCAGGAGCCCGTCCCGAGGGGGGGCTCGTTTGTGAAGATACGAGCTCGCCAAATGGCGGGATTCTTGTTTGCGAGGTCCGAAGCCGCCCTACGACGGGTTTCCTGGTTCTGCGGCCAGCGTCGCTCCGTCGAAGCCGCGCGCGGCCCGTGCCCTCAACCCGCGCTCAAGACCCTGACCAGGCTGAGCTCATCGCGCAGCGGGATGCCGTGCCGCCCCAGCAGCGCAATCGCCGGGTTCGCCTCGCGTTCCAGATCGATCGCGCCGGCGGCGAGCCGGTGCAGGCGGAAGCCGCGGCGCTGGTAGAAACGCAACGCGTCGAGGTTGTCGTTGGTGGTGCGGGTCAGCAGCCGGCCCAGGCCCAGCGCGCGTGCCCGATCGGCCGCGCATTCGACCAGGCGGGTGCCGAGGCCGGCCTGCGGCTGCACCGCATCGAGCGTGACGATCTCCGACTGCATCGGGTCGTCGAGCAAGGTGACCAGGCCGGCGATCGCGCCGTCCGCAGCCAGCGCGATGAAGCCCGGCAGGGCCGCGGCATCGATCGCGCGACCGTCGAGCATGACGATCGGCCCGCCCCAGCGCCGGTCGAGGAAGGCGCGAATGGGGCCGTGGTCGCTGGCTTCGATGGCGCGGGTGGGCGGCATGGCGGTGAGGACGTGCGGGGCGCAGCGGGACACTGTAGCGCCGTTGCCGGCGCGGACCGTGACCGATGGCGGTCGTCGCCTGTGCGCGAACCGATCGCAACGCGGGCGCCGACGAGGGCGGCCGATGGCGACGAGCGATCGCGGCTGTGACCGCCTGGCCTCCGCGGTTCGCGCCACTCGGCTACCATCCGCGGCGCGGGGGCGGCGTAGCGACGTTGGGGAGCGCGCATGAGCGAAGATCTGACTCGGTTGCTGCATGACTGGCGCGGGGGCGACGTCGCTTCGCGCGACCGCCTGTTCGCGCTGGTCTACGACACCTTGCGCGGCATGGCCGCGGCGCGCCTGGGCGGACGCAACGGCCAGCGCACCCTGCAGCCCACCTCGCTGGTCAACGAAGCCCTGATCCGCCTGATCGGCGGCGAGGTCGAGTGGCAGGACCGCGCCCACTTCTACGCGCTGGCCGCGCTGAAGATGCGCGCGGTGCTGGTCGACCAGGCGCGCGCGCAGGCGGCGGCCAAGCGCGGCGCGCGGCCGGTCATGCTGACCTTGTCGCATGCCGATCTGCACGGCGGCCAGACCGTCGGTTTCGACGTGCTGGCCCTGCACGATGCGCTCGAGCGCCTGGCCGAGCGCGACCCGCGTTCGGCGCGGGCGGTCGAAATGGCCTACTTCGGCGGCATGGAGCAGCGCGAAATCGCCTGCGTGCTGGACGTCTCGGTGCCGACCGTCGAACGCGACCTGCGTTTCGCCCGGGCCTGGCTCGGACAGCAATTGGGCTGAGCGCCCGCCGATCGGACGCGACAGGAGGCGATATGGAAACCCAGCGCTGGCACGACCTGCGCCGATTGTTCGATGCGGTATGCGACCTGCCGGCCGAGCGCTGGGCGGAGCGGTTGCATGCGCTCAGCGACGATCCGGCGCTGATCGCCGAAGCGCTGGAGCTGCTCGGCGCGCAGACCGAGCACTTCGACCGCGTCGTGCAATCGCTCAGCGAGCTGGTCGCGGGCCTGCCCGACAGCGAACTGCAGGTCGGCGACCGGCTCGGCGCCTGGGTACTCATCGAACGGCTGGCGAGCGGGGGCATGGGCACGGTGTTCGTGGCCGAGCGCGCCGACGGCCTGTTCCGCCAGCAGGTCGCGATCAAGCTGCTGCGCGGCAGCGGCTTCAACCAGGCCGAATTCGCCCGCCGCCTCGCGGTCGAACGGCAATTGCTGGCCGAACTGCAGCACCCCAACATCGCCCGCCTCTACGACGGCGGCACTACTCCGAGTGGGCAGCCCTACTTGGTCATGGAATACGTGCTCGGCCGCGACCTCGACGAGTACTGCGAGCAGCGCCAGCCCGACCTGCGCCAGCGCCTGCAGTTGTTCCAGCGCATCTGCGCGGCGGTGCAGAGCGCGCATCAGCGCCTGATCGTGCATTGCGACCTCAAGCCCGGCAACGTGATGGTGCAGGACGACGGCGAGCCGGTCCTGCTGGATTTCGGCATCGCCCAAGTGCTCGATCACCAGGCCGGCGACGACAACGCCGTCTACGGCACCTTCTGCACGCCGGCCTACGCCAGCCCGGAACTGCTCGGCGGGGCGCGGGTCAGTGTGGTCAGCGACGTGTTCGCGCTGGGCGTGCTGTTGACCGAATTGCTGGCTTGCCGTTCGGTCGAACGCGGCTTGGCCGACCGCGACCTCGCTGTGCCGTTGCCGAGCGCATGGGCGGGGCCGGGCTGCGCCTGGCGCGAGCGCCTGCGCGGCGACCTGGATGCGATCGCCGCCCGCGCCTGCGCACTCGATCCCCGCCAGCGCTATTCCTCGGTCGAAGCCTTGTCCCAGGACATCGGACGCCATCTCGCATGGCGCCCGGTGTCGGCGCGCCCGCCGACCTTGCGCTATCGCTTCGGCCGCTATCTGCGCCGGCATTGGCGCGAGACCGCGGCTGCGGCGCTGGTGCTCGCGCTGGCCGGCGGTTTCGTCTGGCGGGTCACCGCCGAGCGCGCGCGCGCCGAGCGCGAGGCTTCGGTCGCGCGCCAGGTCAGCGACTTCCTGGTCTCGGCCTTCGACGCCGCCGACCCGCGCATGCGCGGCGCGCAGGCCGGGCAGGAGCTCAGCGCGCGGCAGGTGCTCGACGCTTCCGCCGCCCGCATCGGACAAGGGCTCGACGACACGCCGGCGATCCGCGCGCGGTTGCGCGCGGTGCTCGGCCGCGCCTATCGCAACCTCGGCCAGCCGCAACGCGCCGAAGCGCTGCTCGACCAGGCCGCGCGCGAATTCCTCGACCCGGCGGTGGACCGGCCCGACCAGGCCGCGCAGGCGCTGTCCGACCTGTCGCGTTCGCTCAGCGACCGCCAGTACGGCGCCCAGGCCGTCGCCGCCGCGCGCCGCGCGCTGGCGTTGCGCGAGCGCGACGGCGAACCGAGCGCGCTCGCCGACGCCTACGACACCCTCGGCCTGGCCCAGGTGGCCGACAGCCAGTACGCCCAGGCCGAGCGAAGTTTCGAGCGCTCGCAGCAGTTGCGCAGCGAGCGCGGCCTGCGCCAGTCGCCCGACGAACGCGCGGCGATGCTCGCCCGGCTCGCCCAGCTGTACCGGCGCCGCGGCGAACTCAAGCGCGCCGAGCAGACCTATCGCGACGCGCTGGAGATCAACCGCGAAACCGGCACCGACCCGGTCGCCGTCCAGCTCAACCAGTTCGGCTTGGCGAGCACCCTGTTCGGGCTCGGCCGCGTGGCGGAAGCCCGACGCGAGCTGGTCGAGAACTTGAGCCTGGCGCGCGATCTGTACGGCGAGCAGAGCGACATGGTCGCCAACATCCATGTCGACCTGGCCAACGCCACCCAGGACCTCGGCGATTACCGCCAGGCCGGCGAGCACTACCGCGCCGCGCTCGAGATCATGGCGGTCGTGGCCGGCGAGCGCAGCCTGGATTACGCCCGCATCCTCAACAACTACGCGGCGCTGTCGCTGGAGCGCGGCGACCTGGCCGAATCCGAGCGGCGCCTGCGCCAGGCCTTGTCGATCCGCCGCGAGCACTTGCCGGCGGACGAGCGCCGGGTCCTGCGCACCGAGAACGCGCTCGGCCTGGTGCTCGCGCGCGGCGGCCGCAGCGAAGAGGCGCGCTCGCTGGTCGAGCACAGCGCTGCGGTGTGGCGGCGGCGTTATCCGGACGACCATCCGGGGCTGTTGATGGTCGCGTTGACGCGGGTCGAGTGGCTGCTGAGCCGCGACCGCCTCGACGAGGCGCAGACCGAACTCGCGGCGATCGACCTCAGCCGCGGCGAATACAACGCCTTCATGCTGGCGCGGATTCCGGCCCTGCAGGCCGAACTCGCGCAACGCCGCGGACGCTGGGACGAGGCCGAAGCGGCCTGGGCCAGGACGATCGAAGACAGCCGGGTCGCTTACGGCGCGCAGCAGGTCAAGACCGCGAGGCTGCGCGTGCCGTATGCCGAGGTGCTGCTCGCGCGCGGCGATGCGCGCGCCGCGGCGGCGCAAGTGCAGCTCGCCGAGGCGGTGTTGCGGCGCGAGATGTACAGCGAATCGGAGCTGTTGCGGCGCCTGGAGTCGGTCAAACGGGGCGCGCCGCGGGTGCAGGTGGCGGCGCGCTGAACGGCGCCGGTCGTGACCCATCGTGTGCAGCGGTCGCCTCTGCCTGAGCACCGATGCGCTCCGTGGCCGACACACCCATCTGTGCAAAAAGACACGCCGCCCGAAGGCGGCGTGTCGGTTCGCTGCGGCAAGGACGCTACCGCGGCGATGTCCTGCCGATGCGCTCGTCGCCGCTCACTCGACCGCTTGCACGTCGACCAGGCGCAGCCCCTTGGTCGCGTACTTCTCGGCCGACTGGTACAGCGACTGGTAGCCCTTGACCGCTTCCAGGGCGTAGCCGCCGCTGCCGGCGCGGAACACGCCGACGTAGTTGCGCACGCCGTCCTCGACGAAGCTGTCGACGTCGATCAGGCGCAGGCCGTTGTCGCTGAGCTCGTCCCACTTGCTGGTGAACGCGGCCCAGCTGTTCGAGCGCCACAGGGCGTGGTTGTCGGTGCCTTCGCGGTACACGCCGATGAACTGGCGCTGGCCGTCGCCGATGTCGAAGCTCTCCATGTCGATCAGGCGCAGACCCAGGCCCTTGGCGATCTCGCGCTGATTGGCGAAGGCGCTGAAGCCGGTGTGGCTCCACAGCCCGGCGTTGCCGTTGCCGGCGCGGAACACGCCGACGTAGTGGCGCTTGCCCGCGCTCAGGTAGGTGGTCAGGTCGAGCAGGCGCTGGCCGCCGTCGGACAGCTCCTTCCATTTGGCAGTGAAGTCGTCCCAGTTGTCGAAGTTGTACAGCGCGCCGGCGCCGCTGCCGCGCTTGTACACGCCGACGAAGTGGCGATCGCCGTTCTCGACGTAGTTCTCGACCTGTTCCAGGCGGAAGCCGTCGGCCGACAGTTCCGACCACTTCTGGGTGAACGCGGTCCAGTTGGGACGATTGACCCGCAGCTCGATCTCGCTGCTCGCCTTCCACACGCCGAGGAAGGTCTTGGCGTCGGTTTCGGCGGCGTCGAAGGGATACGCGGTGCTGGACGGATAGATCAGGCTGTAGGGATGCGGCGCGGAGTGGTTGCTGAGCTGGGTCCAGTCGCTCGGGTCCATGCTGTCGGCGGCGGCCATGGCCTTGGCTTCGCCCCAGGTCAGGCTCTGGATCTGGGCGAAGGTCATCGGGCGCGGACGCAGGTCGTTGCCGTCGCAGGGCGTGCTGGTGCTTTCCTGGGTCACGTGGACGTGCACGTGCGGGCCGCTGGACTTGCCGGAATAACCGACCTTGCCCAGGTACTGGCCCTGCTTGACCGTCGCGCCCGGCACCAGCAGCTCGGCCGGGATCGAACCGGGCTGCATGTGCGCGTACAGGGCGATCTCGTCGCCGGTCTTGATCTTGAGGTAGTTGCCGCCGGCCGAGTACTGGCCGGTGCTCGGCGCGATCGGTTCGGGTTCGATTTCCTTGCTGACGCGCGGATAGTTCTTCCATTCCGGCAAGTCGTTTAGGGCGCTGCAGACGATGCCGTCGGCCATCGCGTACAGCGGCAGACCGTAGGCGCGCTGGCTTTCGGCCTTGTTCGGGTCGGCGCCGGGACGCTTGGCGTCCCAGGTGCTGCCGGTCCAGCCGGTGACGCTGGTGTCGAGGCCGAAGGCCTGGCTGCCGCCGGGGTGGTTGCTCGAGGTCTGCCAGGCTTCGTTGGCGCGCAGGTCGGTGATCTTGCCCGGGTAGCGCAACGGGCCGTCGTTGTTGGTGCCCGGCGCGAACGACAGGTTCTTGATCACCGGGTTGCGGTAGCCCTGCACGTAGACCGCGATCTTGACCATGCTCGGGTAGGGCGCGGTGATCACGATCGGATAAGAGGACGGCACTTTCGGCGCGTCCGGATCGGCATTGAAGTAGTCGCACTTGCAGTTCTGGAAGGCGTAGGTCTTGCCGGGGTCGATCTGCACCGGGGCGAGGAAGTTGGAGGCGAGCTGGTCGAGGATCTCGACCTTAGTGATGGTCAGCGGCACGGAATCGTCGTTGCGGATGCCCATGCGCAGGGACACGCGGCCTTGCTTGGCGCCGCCGACCTGGGCCGGGCCGATCGCCTCGAACAGGACCCGGCCGTCCTTGATCGGATTGACCACGTCGATGGTGAGGGCCTGGGCGTGGACGCCGGCGCTGGCGCCGAACCACAGGGCGAGGGCGGCGGGCAGGGCGCGCAGGACGAGAGCGGATTGCGGTTTCATGAGGAACTCCAAAGGCATGATTGAGGAATCACGCGGTCGCAGAGGGACGTGCCCTCAACCCGATCCCTGGATCGTTGACCTGGCTGGGCCTGCCCCGGCGAACCCGGGCGTGACCACGCCGCGCTTAACTCAACAAACCGGCAAACGGCGGCCGGACCCATCACGGCCGCTAAAGTTTTTTTCGCGGTAGGCTGCGCGGGACCCGCACGGCGTCCGCAGACCCCGGGGAACCCCGCGCGACAGGCGGCCGGCGCCCGGATTCAGCGCTGGAACGCCGCGGCCGGTGATAACCGGCGCGCGAGTGGTTACAATTGAAACCATCGCGCTGCGGCGCCCTGCACCGACATCGAGGCCTGGATGAAACTCGGATCCCTGAAGGAAGGCGGCCGCGACGGCACGCTGATCGTCGTTTCGCGCGACCTGACCCGCGCCGTGCGCGCCACCGGCATCGCCGAGACTCTGCAGCGCGCGCTGGAGGACTGGTCGAACACCGCGCCGCGCCTCAACGCGCTGTCGGACGCGCTCAACGAGGGCCGCGCCGCGGATGCCTTCGAGGTCGATTTCTCCGCCCTGGCCGCGCCCCTGCCGCGCGCTTACGAATTCGTCGACGGCAGCGCCTACCTGCCGCACGTCGAGCGCGTGCGCCGCGCCCGCGGCGCGGAGGTGCCCGAGAGTTTCTACGTCGATCCGCTGATGTACCAGGCGGTCAGCGCCGGTTTCTACGGCCCGCGCGATCCGGTGCGGGTGGTCAGCGAGGACTACGGGATCGACCTGGAAGCCGAGGTCGTGATCGTCACCGACGACGTGCCGATGGCGGTGACGCCGGAGGCGGCGGCCGCGCACATCCAGCTGATCGGCCTGGTCAACGACGTGTCCCTGCGCAACCTGATCCCGAACGAGCTCGCCAAGGGCTTCGGCTTCCTGCAGTCCAAGCCGCGCTCGGCGCTAAGCCCGGTGTTCGTCACCCCCGACGAACTCGGCCCGGCCTGGATCGACAGCAAGGTTCACCGCCCGCTGCTGACCCACATCAACGGCGAGTGGTTCGGCGCGCCGGAAGCCGGCATCGACATGCAGTTCAACTTCGCCCAGCTGGTCGCCCACGCCGCCAAGACCCGGCCGCTGTCGGCCGGCACGATCGTCGGCTCGGGCACGGTGGCCAACGAGGACACCAGCCTGGGCGCGTCGTGCTTCGCCGAGAAGCGCACCGTCGAGACCCTGGAGCACGGCAAGCCGTCGACGCCTTTCATGAAGTTCGGCGACACCGTGCGCATCGAGATGCTCGACGCCGAAGGCCGCAGCATCTTCGGCGCGATCGAGCAGCGCATGGAGCGACCTTCCGCCTGACGGCATCGGCGGGTACGACGAGAGGTCGTCCGACCGCGGGGCGCAGCCGGTAAGGTTTGCGTCCTGCCGATCGGGCAAGGCAAGCGAGGCGGATCCGGGTGAGCGAACAATTACGGTTGTATTCGTACTGGCGCTCCAGCGCCTCCTACCGGGTGCGCATCGGCCTGAACCTCAAGGGCCTGGACTACGAGATCGTGCCGGTCCACCTGGTCCGCGACGGCGGCGAACAACACGCCGCCGCCTATCGCGAGCTCAACCCGCAAGGCCTGGTGCCGGTGCTGCAGCACGGCCAGCGCAATCTGACCCAGTCGATCGCGATCCTGGAATACCTCGACGAGACCTGGCCGCGGCCGAACCTGCTGCCGACGACCGCGCGCGAGCGCCAGCGGGTGCGCGCGATCGCCCAGACCATCGCCTGCGAAATCCACCCGCTCAACAACCTGCGCGTGCTGAAGTACCTCGACGGCACCTGGAACGTGCCTCAGCCCGAGCGCGACGGCTGGATCAAGCACTGGATTTGCGAGGGTTTCAAGGCGCTGGAGACGATGCTGGCCGGGGACGAGGCCACCGGCACCTTCTGCGTCGGCGACCTGCCCGGTCTGGCCGATTGCTGCCTGGTGCCGCAGCTCTACAACGCGCGCCGGTTCGGCGTGCCCCTCGAGGACTTCCCGACCCTGCTGCGGATCGAAGCGGCTTGCCTGGCCCTGCCGGAGTTCGACGCGGCGCGGCCGGAGAACCAGCCGGATCGGCCTCCCGGGTGATTCGAGGAGTGAATTTACCGGAGTGAGCAAGAGCAAGGCAGTCGCCGCGCCTGTCCTTACTCGCTCCTCGTTCCTCTCCACTGATTTCTCCAGCCGACCTGCACCAAAAGCAAAACGGGTCCCGAAGGACCCGTTTGCCGCGGAACGCTTTACTCGTTCCTCACGCCGCTCCACACACTGCTTGCCTAGTGCGCTGCGGTCGCGTCGTACATGTCCGCGTAGGGGTCGTGCTCGCCGGTGCCGCCTTCGGACAGGCGGAACTTCAGCGCCAGGCCGTCGCGCGAGTCGGCCGCCTTGAGCGCTTCCTCCATCTCGATCCGGCCCTCCTTGTAGAGGCGGAACAGGCATTGGTCGAACGACTCCATGCCTTCTTCGAGCGACTCTTCCATCGCCTGCTTGATCTCGTGGACCTGCCCGCGGCGCATCAGGTCGCGCACGTGCGGGGTGTTGATCAGGATTTCCGCGGCCGGCAAGCGGCGCCCGTCGACGCCGATCACCAGGCGCTGCGACACCACCGCCTTGAGATTCAGGGCCAGGTTCATCAACACGTTCTTGTGCGCGGCCTCGGGGAAGAAGTTGAGGATGCGCTCCAGGGTCTGGTCGGCGTTGTTGGAGTGCAGCGTCGCCAGGCACAGGTGCCCGGTCTCGGCGAAGGCGATCGCCGCCTCCATGGTGGTGGCGTCCAGGATTTCGCCGATCAGGATCACGTCCGGCGCTTCGCGCATCGCGTTCTTGAGCGCGTTGTGGAAGGCATGGGTGTCCAGGCCCACCTCGCGCTGGTTCACGATCGACTTCTTGTGCTTGTGCAGGTACTCGATCGGGTCCTCGATGGTGAGGATGTGCCCGGCGGTACTGCTGTTGCGGTGGTCGATCATCGAGGCCAGGGTGGTCGACTTGCCCGAGCCGGTCGAGCCGACGATCAGGACCAGGCCGCGCGGCGCCATGATGATCTGCTTGAGCACCTGCGGCAGCTGCAGCTCTTCGATGCTCGGAATGATGCTGCGGATGGCGCGGATGACCATGCCGACTTCGCCGCGCTGCTTGAAAACGTTGATGCGGAAACGGCCGGCGTCGGGCAGGGCTAGCGCCATGTTCAACTCCAGGTCACGCTCGAACAGCGGCACCTGGCCCTCGTCCATCAACGAGTAGGCGATCTTCTTGACCATGCCCGGGGGCAGACCGGTATTGCCGAGCGGGTACAGTCGACCCTCGACCTTGATGTACACCGGCGCGCCAGTCGTCAGGAACATGTCCGACGCGTTTTTTTCCGTCATCAGCTTCAGGAAATAGCCGATGTCCATGCATTCACACCCCTTGTTGACGGCGCGCGCCGTTGCAAGCACGCTGCCGGCTTCCGACAATGTCCGTGCGACATCCCTTCCGTACGGCGCTCCCCAATGACCGCAAGCTTCGCACAAATTCGATTGCCGCTGCTGGCCGCAGTTCTCGCTTCCGGGCTGGCCGGCTGCGCCTCCACGCCTCCGCCGACCGGAGAACTGTCCGCCGCGCAGCAGGCGGTGATGCGCGCGGCCGACGCCGACGCCGACCAATACGCGCCGCAGGACCTCAATGCCGCGCGCACCGCGCTGAGCGCGGCCCAGGCCGCGCTGTCGCAGGGCAAGGACGAGGATGCCCGTCGCATGGCGCTCGCGGCCGCGGCCGAGGCCGACCTGGCCTATGCCCACAGCCGCGAGACCCTGACCCAGGCCGAACTCAACCAGCGCAGGGCCGAGATCGCAGAATTGCGCAATCGCCTGCAGGGAGCCGACCGATGAGCGCGCGTCTTCGCGTTATCCGCCTGTCTGCGCTGGCCCTGTGCCTGGCCTGCGGCCTGGCCTTCGCCGCGCCGGCCGACGACCCCGAGGTCGCCCGGCTCGCCCAGCGGGTGGCCGCGATCGAGGCCAATCCGGACGCCGCCGCCTACGGCGCCTTCGAGCGCCTGCGCGCGCGCCAGGCGATCGATGCGGTGCGTCAGGCCCGCAGCCGCGACCGCCAGTGGGCCTTGCGCATCGCCGACCGCCGGGTCGAGACCGCCGAGGTCGTGACCCGCACCCAGCTGGCCCAGCGCGAGGTCGACCGCCTCGACCGCGAGCGCAGCGAGCTGCTGGTCGAAGCCAGCCGCCGCGACGCCGACCGCGCCCGCGCCGAGGCCGAGCGCCTGCGCGTGCAGGCCCAGATCCAGGCCGAGGAAGCCGAACGCCTGCGCCAGGCCGCCGACCAGGAAGCCCTGGCGCGCCAGGAAGCCGAGGGCCTGCTCGACAACGTCGCCAACCAGCAGGCCGCCAAGCTGCGCGCCGCGCGCGAGCGCGACGCCGAGCTGGCGCGCAAGGAAGCCGAGCTGCTCGGCCAGTCCCCGACTCCGCCGAAGCCGGCCAAGCCCAAGCCGAAGAAGAAGTAATCCGGCCCCGCCCGGCCCGATGCCGGGCCTGTGATCCGCAGCGGTGGTCCTGGGCGCCGCCGCCGGTGCCCGCGCTTGCCTCCGGAACCGTCTTGCCGTATCGGGCGGCTGCGCTTCCGACGAACGGCGGGGCCCGCGGCCGCAGTTTTGCCGGCCCACCGTCCGCGGCTGTTCATGTTTGCGGATTTCGCAAAAAATATAAAATAAAACAATGCGTTGCGGCCGATCTGGAGTCACCGGGAGCCTGCCTGTCCCAACCCTGAAAACGGTTGCAGACGGCCTTGCCGGATCCCGGGTACAGGAGTAGGGTCAGATACCCAAGCGGTTCTTCGACCGCTTGGCGAAGAGCCAGGCCGATGACCGATACGCCCTTTCCGCAGGACCCCGCCGCCGCACATCCGCATGCGGCCCGGTTGCGTGAAACGAGCGCCGCACCGCGCCTGACGAACCTCACGGTCCCCGCAACGCCCTGGTCCGACGGCCGGGGCGTTTGCATTCGTGCTGAAGGAGGCTTTCATGTTCGAAGAACAACCGCAGCCTGAAATCGACGCGCTCATCAAGAGCAATCCGGAATTCAAACAGCTCTACCAGCGCCACAAGGACCTCGACAAAAAGGTCATGGACGCCGAGCTCGGCGTATTGCCGATCGACGACACCACCCTGGGGCAGATGAAGCGCGAGAAGCTGGCTGCGAAGGACCGCTTGACCCAGTTGTACGACCAACAGCATTGATCCAGGCGGCATCGGCGCGACGCCGGTGCGGTGCTCGTCGGCAAGGAGAGTGCCGGCGCCGATCGTATGGACCCCGACCCGCCCGCGGTCGACGGCTCCAGGTCTAGCGCGGGCGGTGGCGGCCATCCTCGTCGGTCGCCACCGCCCGCGGCTACCGACCTCTCCGATAGCCATTGTTTCCCGCGCGCCCAAGCGCTCCCGCGCGCGAAACCGGCGCCCGCGATCCGCGCGAACGCGCGTGCAGCGGCAGCGCAGTCCGCCGAGGCCTCGCTAGAATGGCCGGGTCCGCCGCATGGTCGCGGCCCACAGGATTCGCATGGCCATTCATTCCTCCGTACTCGAACTCATCGGCCAGACCCCGATCGTCAAGGCCCAGCGCCTCGACACCGGCGTCTGCGAGCTGTATCTCAAGCTCGAATCGCAGAACCCCGGCGGTTCGATCAAGGACCGCATCGGCCTGTCGATGATCGAAGCGGCCGAGAAGGCCGGCAAGATCAAGCCCGGCGACACCCTGGTCGAAGGCACCGCCGGCAACACCGGCATCGGCCTGGCTCTGGTCGCCCAGCAGAAGGGCTACAAGCTGCTGCTGGTGGTGCCCGACAAGATGAGCCGCGAGAAGATCTTCAACCTCAAGGCGATGGGCGCGCAGGTCGTACTGACCCGGTCGGACGTCGCCAAGGGCCACCCGGACTACTACCAGGACCTCGCCGAGCGCATCGCCCGCGAGACCCCCGGCGCCTACTTCATCAACCAGTTCGGCAACCCCGACAATCCGGCCGCGCACGAGTTCGGCACCGGCCCGGAGATCCTCGAACAGATGGGCGGCGAGCTCGACGCCATCGTGTTCGGCTGCGGTAGCTCCGGGACGATGACCGGCCTGTCGCGCGCCTTCGCCACGCTGTCGCCCAAGACCGAGCTGGTCCTGGCCGACCCGGTCGGCTCGATCCTCGAGGAATACATCAACCGCGGCACCCTTTCGGACAAGTCGGCCAGTTGGATGGTCGAGGGCATCGGCGAGGACTTCCTGCCGCCGATCTCCGACTTCACCCGGGTCAAGAAGGCCTATGCGATCAGCGACAAGGAAAGCTTCCTGACCGCGCGCGCCCTGCTCGAGAAAGAGGGCATCCTGGGCGGCTCCTCGACCGGCACCCTGTTGGCGGCAGCGCTGAAGTACTGCCAGGAGCAGACGGAGCCGAAGAAGGTGCTGGTGTTCGTCTGCGATACCGGCAACAAGTATCTGTCGAAGATGTACAACGACTACTGGATGCTCGACAACGGCTTCATCCAGCGCGAGCAGCACGGCGACCTGCGGGACCTGATCCTGCGCCCGTATTCGCAGCGCGACACCGTGGTGGTGGGCCCGGGCGACCTGCTGGTGACCGCCTATCAGCGCATGAAGCTGTACGACGTCTCGCAGCTGCCGGTCATGGACGGCGAGCACATCGTCGGAATAGTCGATGAAAGCGATGTGCTGCTGCACGTGTACGGCGACGAGTCGCGCTTCCGCGACCCGGTCTCGACCGCCATGGTCAGCAAGCTCGACAAGATCCCGGTCGATCAGCCGATCGAATCGCTGCTGCCGGTGTTCGACCGCGGCCATGTCGCCATCGTCGTCGACGGCGAGCGCTTCCTCGGCCTGATCACCCGCATCGACCTGCTCAATTTCCTGCGCCGCCGGGTGCAGTAAGAAGGCAATCTATGCGGGCGGTTCAATGAGACTGAATTTGCTAATTCGACGGTGCTTTGTGCCGCCCTACATTTGCTGGGTCTATTCATTCGCCTAGCGCATCAGAGGTGTTCACAAATTTCAGATCGGGATGGCTAAAATCTTTCCCAAGGGTTCGCGACGTCACCGATATCGGCTGTATTGGGTTGTTTTCAGCCTCGCTATATGCTTGGTTAGCATCGGGTGTTTTAGGTGAGGTGCCTGATCTGCGCTCGGCTTGAATGCCGGGCTTGTGTTAGGAATATCAAAGGAATTTAAAGTGCACCTTAGTTCGTACGAGCACATGCAAGATCTCGTTACTCGATACCTTGATCGAGACCAGTCCTTTTCAGTCATAGATATAGGCTCTTATGACGTAAATGGCTCTTATCGCACGCTATTCGGAAACCCGCGTTGGAATTACGTCGGCATCGATTTGGAGGCAGGGCCGGGGGTGGATGTCGTATTGAGTTCGCCTTACGAGCTTCCTATGGCTTCAAACTCGGTCGATTTGGTTATTTCAGGTCAGGCGTTCGAGCATGTTGAATTTTTCTGGATGAGCTGGTTGGAAATGCTTCGTGTGCTCAAGCCTGGTGGGAGAATATTCCTAATCGCTCCTTCGCGCGGGCCCGAGCACCGGTATCCCCAGGACTGTTGGAGATTCTATCCGGACGGATATCGGGCGTTGGCCAAGTTCGGTGGCTGTGAGCTTGTCGAGGTGAGCACCGATTGGGAGCCGCATGCGGATTTCGACAGCAGCCACTGGGGTGATACGGTCGGAGTGTTCCGAAAAAAACAGTCCACGTTTGCCCAAGGGCTTGCGACGAAGCTTCTCCGCTTCGCGACACGAACTCATTGGAGTATGCAAGTTGAAAGGAATTGAGGGGCGGCTGGTTTGAATGTCGACATGAGCGTTCTGTAACGTCCATGCCATGGCAGGGCTGTTCAGCCCAGGCTCATTACTCCGCTCGATCCATCTCGTTGCATATGGTCAGTGATATGCTTGTTTGTTACTTCACTGTAGCAAGCGGGAGGATTCAATGAGCCATGATCAGCCGGAAGATGGGGCCCGCAAGCTCGGCCTGGGCACCCTCGCGATCCATGCCGGTCAGTCGCCCGACCCGAGCACGGGCGCGGTGATGCCGCCGATCTACGCCACCTCGACCTATGCCCAGAGCAGCCCCGGCCAGCACCAGGGCTTCGAGTACTCGCGCAGCCACAATCCGACCCGCTTCGCCTACGAGCGCTGCATCGCCGGCCTCGAGGGCGGCAGCCACGGCTACGCCTTCGCCTCCGGACTGGCCGCGACCTCGACCATCCTCGAACTGTTCGATGCCGGCAGCCACGTCATCGCAATGGACGACGTCTACGGCGGCACCTACCGGTTGTTCGAGCGCGTCCGCCGCCGCTCCGCCGGGCTGGACTTCAGCTGGGTCGACCTCAGCGACGTCGCCGCATTCGAAGCCGCGATCCGTCCCGAGACCAAGCTGGTCTGGATCGAGACCCCGACCAACCCGCTGCTGAAACTGGTCGACATCGCCGCCATCGCCGCGATCGCGCGCAAGCGCGGGCTGGTGGTGGTGGTCGACAACACCTTCTCCTCGCCGATCCTGCAGCGGCCGCTCGAACTCGGCGCGCACATCGTCATGCACTCGGCGACCAAGTACCTCAACGGCCATTCCGACATCGTCGGCGGCATCGCCGTGGTCGGCGACGACGCCGATCTCGCCGAGCGCATGACCTTCCTGCAGAACGCGGTCGGCGCGGTCCAGGGCCCGTTCGACAGCTTCCTTGCCCTGCGCGGCCTGAAGACCCTGCACCTGCGCATGAAGGCCCACTGCGAAAACGCGCAGGCGCTGGCCGAATGGCTCGAGACCCATCCGTCGGTCGAGAAAGTGATCTATCCCGGCCTCAAGTCGCACCCACAGCACGAGCTCGCCCAGCGCCAGATGCACGGCTTCGGCGGCATGGTGAGCCTCTACGTCAAGGGCGGCCTCGACGGCGCGCGCCGGATGATGGAGCGCTGCGAACTGTTCACCATCGCCGAATCGCTCGGCGGCGTGGAAAGCCTCGTCAACCACCCGGCGGTAATGACCCACGCCTCGATCCCGCCGGACCGCCGCGCCGTCCTGGGCATCACCGACAACCTGGTGCGCCTGAGTGTAGGGGTCGAGGATGTGCAAGATCTACGAGTTGAGCTCCAGCGCGCGCTGGCATCATAAATGCCCGAGTTGCCGCTAACCTGGCTATTCTTTTACCCATTCGAAAATCTGGCGTTTCGCGTCGTCAAAGACTAAGGGCGCAATACGCCGTTTTGTGGAGAGCTAACTAATGCTGTCTGTGCTGAGCAGGAACAGAAGCCTGCTTTGGGAGCTGATAAAGCGTGAGATCGCTTCCAGATACAAAGGGTCATACGGCGGACTCTACTGGTACATCATTCAGAATCTGCTGCTATTGACGTTATACAACCTGGTCTTCGGAACATTGTTCAAAAGCCGGTGGGCGGATACGGGGGTAGGTCAGGGAAATTTTACAATCGCCCTGTTCGTCGGTTTGATCATGTTCAATATTTTTGCCGAATGCGTGACCCGTGCTCCGACCTTGGTAATCAATAACGCCAACTATGTGAAGAAAGTGGTTTTTCCGCTGCAGATCCTTCCAATCGTCCAGCTCGGCGCGGCTCTGTTCAATGCGGGTGTGGCGACTCTGGTTCTGTTGGGTATGGCATTGCTGCTTAAGTCTCCCATTACGTGGGAAGCGCTTTGGTTTCCGGTCGTAGTTGCTCCCCTCGCGGTGTTGGTGCTCGGATTGTCGTGGATCATGGCGGCGGTCGGGACGTACGTGCGAGACGTGAATCAGGTGGTCACGTTGTTGGTGAGTGCAACGATGTTTCTTTCGCCCTTGTTCTATCCGATTAGCGCATTGCCGGCGAAAGTGCATAGCTACATAAAGTTTAACCCGCTTACCGTGCCAATGCAGCAGGCTCGGGAGGTTCTGATGTTCGGTTACATGCCGGATTTCGAAGTGCTCGGGATCTATATGTGCATAGCAGTGGCAGTCGCTTTGTTCGGTTATTGGCTGTTTGAGAAATCGCGCGCGGGGTTCGCCGATGTCCTCTGACTACTCTATCCGTGTTGAAGGGGTCTCGAAGTGCTATCACATGTACGAGGCGCCCATTCATCGCCTCTGGCAGTCCCTATTCCGTGGGCACAAGCGGTTTTATCGTGAGTTCTGGGCGCTGCATGACGTATCGTTTGAGGTTGGCAGAGGGGAGACCTTCGGTGTCATAGGCAAGAACGGCTCAGGAAAATCCACCCTCCTGCAGATCCTCTGCGGTACGTTAAATTCATCTTCCGGTCGGGTCGAATGCGTGGGCCGCGTAGCCGCGCTGCTGGAGTTGGGTGCGGGATTCAATCCAGAATTCACCGGGCGTCAGAATGCGATTCTGAGCGGTGGCATCTATGGATTGTCGGGCACCGAAATCGAACAGCGTCTGCCGAGGATCATAGAGTTTGCCGAAATTGGTGACTTTATTGATCGGCCTGTCAAGACTTACTCGAGCGGCATGTTCGTGCGTCTGGCGTTCGCAGTGATCGCGCACGTGGATGCGGACATCCTCGTGATCGACGAGGCCTTGGCGGTGGGCGATGCGCAGTTCACACAAAAGTGCATGCGATTCCTGCGTGATTTCAAAGAGCGTGGCACCTTGATTTTTGTCAGTCACGACACTTCTGCAGTGCGCAGTCTTTGCGATCGCGCTTTGTGGTTGGAGGGCGGAGTTGTACGGGCCGTAGGCGATGCCAAATCGGTGTCCGAAAAGTACCTGGCATCATTGTTCAACAGCACCCGGAAAGAGGCTTCCGGAGCCAGCTCAAGCCGCAAGACGACGGAAGTCCGCGAATGGCGCGATCAGCGGCGTGAACTATTGACGCAAGAGCCACTACGCAACGATCTGCAAGTATTTTCTTTTGCTACGAAGAATGCAGTGTCGGCATCATTCGGCGAAGGAGGAGTCGAACTGACGGACGTGCATCTAGAAGACGAAGAGGGGCACCCTTTGTCCTGGGTGGTCGGAGGCGAAATGGTTCGCCTGGTCGTTAACGCATATGCGCAATCCCGTATCGAAAGTCCAATTGTGGGTTTTTTCCTCAAGGATTCCTTGGGGCAGACCTTGTTTGGCGACAATACCTATCTCAGTTACGCCGAGACTCCAGTCAGCGTGGCTGGTGGTAGTGGTATGCGGGCGTCGTTCCTGTTTCCAATGCCGATTCTGCCGAAGGGTGATTACAGCTTCGATGTCGCTATTGCTGACGGTAATGGGGTCGACCATCGGCAACTGCACTGGGGGCATGACGTGGTTCTGGTGCGTTCTGTTGCCACTAGCACTTCCACAGGATTGATTGGCATTCCGATGCTGGACGTGCTTTTGGAGGAGAAATCCTGATGTCCGAGAGTATCTCTCCATATGACTACAGCTTCGATCCTAACGACGGCAGTACAGCTGCACGTATCGTGCGTATGGTTGGAAAAGGGCGCACGGTTCTTGAGTTTGGTTGCGGCTACGGCGTCATATCTCGAGTGCTCCACGCAAATGGATGCTCAGTCGTTGGCATAGAGTTGGATGCGGCGAGCGCCGAAGCCGCCAGGCCTTGGTTGTCAAGGTTGCTTCTCGAGAATATCGAGAATGACGCTTGGCTGACGTCGCTCGGCGATCATACGTTCGACGTTGTGTTGGCTTCGGACGTGATCGAACATCTTCGCGATCCCGGTGCGATACTGCGACACATCCGGTCCTTATTGTCGCCTGATGGCGAGCTTGTGCTATCGGTCCCAAACATCGGGCATGCGGGCGTTATTGCCGAGCTGTTGAGAGGGGCTTTCGACTATCGTCCGACCGGAATACTGGACAGCACGCACCTGCGCTTTTTTACTTGGGCCACGTTGGAGCGGCTGTTGAACGAGTCCGGTTTCGAAGTCTTCCACCGAGAGACGGTAGATGCTCCCGGCGCGCACGAGCATTTCTTTCCATATTGGGTAAAGCTTCCGGACTCCATCCGCAATGCACTCGCCGATCATCCGACAGCGAAAGTTTTTCAATATCTTCTCAAGGCTCGCCTCAGCGACACTCCGCGAAAGTTGCAGACCGATGACGATGAGCGATTACGACTCTGGACCGAAGTGCTGGATTCGGAGGGGGCCTGATGTCTGAGCCTCTGATCAGTGTTGTCATTCCTTCCTATAATCACGAGCGCTACCTTCGCGAGGCGCTCGCAAGCGCCCGGGCTCAGACCATTCGTGAAATTGAGATCATCATAATCGATGATGGTTCCTCGGATGGCTCGCACGCACTCGCTCTGCAGATTGCTGCGGAGGATGAGCGTATCAGGGTTTATAGGCAGGACAATCAGGGCTCACACGCCGCGCTCAACCGCGGCATCGAGCTTGCCGGCGGAGCTTGGCTCGCCGCGCTCAATTCAGACGACCGATGGCATCCGCGGCGCCTCGAGCGCATGCTTAGAGAGGCGGCCAATGCGCGGGCGGATTTTCTATTTACCGATGTTCAGTTGATCGATGATGACGGCCAAGTAGAGGAAAATTCGTCACATTGGTGGAATGCTCTCATCCAGCGTTACCGTGATCGAGTTGCGCAGCATGGGCTAAGCGATGGATTGTTGTACGGAAATTTGACGGTATCGACCTCCAATTTTCTCTTCAATCGTGAAGTTTGGGAGCGCATAGGTCCGTTCCGGCCTTATCGCTATAACCTGGACTGGGACTTCGTCATGCGTTGCATGCTGGAGGAAGGTTTGCGCGTCCACTACGTACGCGAACGCTTGCTTGATTATCGGTTACATGGGAGCAATACGATTCTGGGCGGAATGCCCGTGGCTGCGCTCGAAGCACTGGAAATCGCGCGTCGGCTGCAGAGGCGGTACTTCCATGTTCCGGACGGTTTGATGCTAAGTCTGCATCGGCACGAGCGTCTGCTCCGTCGCTTCATGTCCGACAAGGCGGCGCGCGCTGCAGCGTCGGAAAAAGCCATCACAGACGACCGGGATCGCCTTGAGAGCATTCTGGTCGAGCGTCAGCGAATAATCGAGCAGGAGCGCGAGGCTAAGACTCGGGAGGCCGAAACGTTAGTGGGGCGCGTCCGAGAGCTTGAGGTCGAGCTCGACAGCTTGAGAGACGACCGCGATCGCCTTCAGGCGCTTTTGGTGCAACGCCAGGCGCTGATTGAACGGGAGCGAGACGTTACGGCTCGCAGCCTTGACGAGTTGCGCGAGGCGCGACGACAGGAGCGACTGGAGATGGATAAATTGATCGCTGCCCTGGAGTCAGCAGCCAGCCGCGGCACTAGCGCACTGACGCGGGCCGGCTCGTCACCGGTTGACGGATTGGTCTGCGATGTTTCGGAGCAGCGCTCGAATCGGTCTCAGTCAGGTGTTGAAAGCATTACGTCGCTAGTTCGCACTATTGAAAAGCTTTCCCAGGCTAACTCGGAATTGCGTGATGACTTGGCGATACAGCGGCGCCTGCGAGAGGATCTGGACGCCATGGCACGGCAAGTCCGATGGGCGCTCGACCAATACTACTCCAAGCCCAAATTAACCCAGATCTGGGATGCTGCGCGTGGTCGCCGACCAGTGACGTGGGAATTGTTGAGCCCAGTTGAGCTCCTTCGCGAGACGAGAGGGCGGCCGGCGATTGGCCAAGTTCGTGAGCTTGTTTTGGATGAGGATGTGCGGCTTGGTGCCGACACGGGTGTCCGAGTCAACGTTCATCTTCATCTCTATTATCTCGACTTAGCTGAAGAGCTTCTTGGGTATGTTCGCAATGTCGGGCGTGTTCGCAAGTTGGTCATCACCGGACCTTGGACCATCGACGATATAGAACCGTATTTGTCAGGCGTTAGGGGAGACTGCGACGAGGTCATCGTCGCCCAGATGCCCAATAGGGGCAAGGATGTGGGCGGATTCATTCACGCCGTTGCCGAGTGTGGCTTGTTGGATTGTGATTATGTATTGAAGCTTCACTCTAAGAAGAGCAATAATCCAGAATCTTACTTCGAGGCGATTTCCCATTTGTTCGGTACCAAGATCTCCGATGGGGATGAATGGCGTCGATTGATCATTGGTCCGATTGCCGGTAGCGCTGCCCGGGCTGCAGCGGTTTTGTCGTTATTCAATTCCGATCCATCCGTTGGGATGCTTGGGGCGGGTCAATTCATAACGAACGCGCCTGACATAAATGCGAACTTGTACGAGCGCGTGTGCAGGGAGCTAGATGCAGTGCCCGGGTTACCTTTCGTCGCTGGTACGATGTTTTGGGTCAGAGCGTCGACTCTAGCTGGCTTGATCGCCAAGGCGCCTAGCTTGAGCGACTTCGATTTGGACAGCCTCGCAGTAGAGGGAGGGCTGGAGCACATTTTCGAGCGGGCTTTCGGCTCATTGGTGCTCTCGCAGGGATTCGATCTCGTGGGTGTCAGGTGAGCGGTAGGGGGTTGTATGGATGCGAATAATAATGTCCCAGTTTTTATTGTTTCGTATAACCGGTTGAAGTATTTGAAGGCGCTGGTGGATTCGCTTGAACGTCTCGATTTTCGGAATATCATAATTCTGGATAACGCATCGACATACCCGCCTTTGCTTGAGTATCTGGATGCTTCGCCGCATCGCGTCGAAAGGCTGTCGACAAATCTTGGCCATCTGGCGCTGTGGAAATCCGGCCGGTTCCGTGAAATTATAGACCGGCACCGATACATTCTGACCGACTGCGATGTAGTGCCAAGTCCCGATTGTCCCGGCAACATTGTCGAAGTATTAGGCGAGCTGCTCGATAAGTATCCCAGGCATACGAAGGCCGGATTGTCTTTGAAGATCGACGATTTACCGGATACCTACGCCTTCAAGCAGCAAGTGATCGAGTGGGAACTGCCGTTCTGGGAACATAAGCTTGAAGACGGAAACTACGAGGGCGCGATCGATACAACGTTCGCGCTGTATAGGCCCGGGATTTATTGCGAAGAGGAGCGCTGGTGGCGCTCGATTCGCACCGCGCCGCCTTACTCCGCGCTTCATCTGCCGTGGTATCAGGATACTAGTCGGCCGTCGGACGAGGACTTATTCTACCAACAGACAGTCTCGGGAATTTCCAGTCAATGGAGCATTACCGATCCGGTCTTGCTGAAGAATCAAAACACTGAATTGCAACATCAGATTGCGGCATTAAAAAGTGAAATCGTGGCCTTGCGGATTCAGCTGGATAGGAGCAGTTTTTCCAGGCAATGGCGTCATATTGTTAAGAGCGGATTGTCTGCCGTCGGTCTATGGACAATCGCGCAGCGAGCCAGAAATTTCCTAAGGCATAAAAATGATTGAATGCATCTTTACGTCCATAAATAATGGATACCTGCCCAAGGCCCGTATCCTGGCGGCATCCGTTCGTAAGCATCATCCGGAGGCGAGGATGGTGCTGATGCTAAGCGACCGCAAGCATCCGTCGCTCGATTACTCTGATTTCGATCAGGTGCTAATGCCTGAGGATCTTGGAATCGAGGTTGAAAATATTGACGCCTGGCTGTTCGATCACACAGTCGTCGAACTATGTACCGCTGTGAAGCCGTTCGCTTTCAGAAAGCTGTTTAAGCAGGGCTTCAAGAACGTTGTATATCTGGACCCTGATACGGTCGTTTACTCGCGCATGAGCGAGTTAGAGACGGATATGGAGCGTCATCCGGTGACGCTTACTCCGCACGTGTCTGTGCCAGCTCAGGATGTTGACGACCTGCACGACGGAGAAATGCTGGGCTGTCTGCGTCATGGGGTTTTCAATTTAGGCTTTCTCGCGTTGACCGATCAGGGCGAAGGCCCCGCATTCTTGCAGTGGTGGCTGGACAGATGCCGTGACTATTGTTACGACGACAATCAGCGCGGGCTATTCACCGACCAGAAGTGGATTGATCTAGCGCCGTGTTTTTTTTCGACGCTGAACATCATGCGGTTGCCGTCGTATAACGTCGCGACTTGGAATCTTTACTACCGCCGTGTCGGTCGCGGTACTGACGGAGAGATCTCAGTTAATGAAATCTATCCGCTACGTTTTTATCATTTTTCCGGATTCGATATCGGTACGCATGTTCAGATGCTCAGCAAGCATGATGGTAGCAATGCGTGCTTGCAGGATATGACCAGCTGGTATACCTCGGAACTAAGCCGCTTGGCGAACGCAGACGGTGTGGTCGGCTATTACGAACATTTTCCCAATGGGCGCAAGATTCCGGCCGATTGGCGGCGTTATTATCGCAAGCATCCCGCGCTTCAGGCGATGATTCCTCATCCCTGGGAGCAGCAGGAGGAGATGATCTCCCATTTTGACGGCGCACCGCCGACGCCTACCGGAGACCATAGGCAGACCGGCATTGAAACTTGGCTGAAAGCTCACCCCTCGTTACTCGCCATCGCGAAGCGAGTGATTCCTGCTTCACTCGTACGCATGATTCGTAGCTGAAGTAGCTGAAAAGAACGCCCGAATCAATGAAGGATTCGGGCGTTTTTCGGAGGTCAAGGCGTCAATCGGCCAGGGTTACGGTACGTCCGGTTTTACAGAGGTACAACTTATCGGCTGCGGAAAATGCAAGTTCAACGTCATAACGACCTGTCGGCAACGTTGCAAGTGGCACCTGTACGTTATAGCCAGGGGTCTTGATGCCGGGTAGTTTCAGGAATGCGGCAACATCGGCACGAGTGACTTGAGTATTTGCTTCCAGTTCAAAGGCTTGGTCGACCGACCTGAACACGAGAAGAAAACTGCCGGGTCCCTGATGTGTGGTTTGGTCGACAAACCAACCGCGGAAAATATGCGGTTGACTTCTTTTCAGTACGGGATTCGAGCCTGCATCTGGATTATCAATGCTATCCAAGGAGCAGGCGGTCGTTGCCTGCTCCGACTGCGTTCTGGCGGTTGCGGGACGCACGGCTTGGGACTCTAGGATCTGAAGCGGTTCACTTGGCGCCGTTGTGGTTTCCTCGGCTGGGGTCGAGGAAGCGGCATCGATAGCGCTGTCCTCTCCTTGCGGTGGCCGCTTATTGCATGCGGACACGCACGCCAGACTGATCAGTAGCGGAGCGCAGATTGTTCGGATGCTCATCGTGCGAGTCCTCAGTGAGTCCCAGTAGGAATGGATGTGCTACCGGATTTGCATTTGCAAGCCCTTAACCGCGGCGTGCTTTTCAGCCCAGCGCCGCTTCCAGCTCCGGCAGCAGCTTGAACAGATCGCCCACCAGGCCGATGTCGGCGATTTCGAAGATCGGCGCCTCGCCGTCCTTGTTGATCGCGACGATGGTGCCGGCGTCCTTGATGCCGGTCAGGTGCTGGATCGCGCCGCTGATGCCGATGGCGACATAGAGCTCGGGCGAAATGATCTTGCCGGTCTGGCCGACCTGCATCTCGTTGGGCACGTAACCGGCGTCGACCGCGGCGCGCGAGGCGCCGACCGCGGCGCCGAGCTTGTCGGCGAAGTCGAAGATGATCTTGAAGTTCTCGGCCGAGCCCACGCCGCGGCCGCCGGAGACGACGCGCTTGGCGCTCTGCAGGTCGGGACGGTCGGACTTGCCCGCGGCCAGGCCGACATAGCGGGTGTGGGTCGGCAGGCTCGCTTCGACCATGGCGGCTTCGACTGCGGCGCCGCCGCCCTTTGCCGCTTCCGGCCACGAGGCGGTACGAACGGTGGCGACCACGGTGTGGTCGGCGGGAGCTTCGACGGTGACGATGGCGTTGCCGGCGTAGATCGGGCGCTTGAAGGTGTGGCTGCCTTCGACGGCCATGACGTCGGAGACCTGGGCGACGCCGAGCAGGGCGGCGACGCAGGGCATGAGGTCCTTGCCGAAGGTGGTGCTGGGGCCGAACACGTGGCTGTAGCCCTTGGCCAGCGCGGCGAGCTGCGGTGCGAGCACCTGCGCGATCGCGTCGGCGTTGGCGGCGTTGGCGACGGTCAGCACCTTGGCGACGCCGGCGATCTGCGCGGCTTCGGCGGCGACCTCGGCCGGCTCGGCGGCGAGCACGACGATGTCGATGGCGTCCGGCTTCAGCGCCTGCGCGGCCGACACGCACTTGGCGGTGGACGCGTTGAGCTTGCCGTTGAGATGTTCGGCGACGATCAGAACCTTGCTCATCACAGCAACCCCTTAGCCTTGAGTGCGGCGACCAGTTCGGCCGCGTCCTTGACCATCACGCCCTTGCTGCGCTTCGGCGGCGGTGCGTAATGGGTGGTCTTGAGCGTGTCGCCGGTGTCGACGCCGAGATCGGCGAACGCGATGGTCTCCAGCGGCTTGCTCTTGGCCTTCATGATGTCCGGCAGCTTGATGAAGCGCGGCTCGTTGAGGCGCAGGTCGGTGGTGACCACCGCCGGCAGATCGATTTCCAGCGTCTCCAGGCCGGCGTCGACTTCGCGGGTCACCGTGGCCTTGCCGCCTTGGACTTCGAGCTTGGAGGCGAAGGTCGCCTGCGGGCGGCCCCACAGCGTGGCGAGCATCTGGCCGGTCTGGTTGGCGTCGTCGTCGATGGCCTGCTTGCCGAGGATGACGATGTCCGGCTGTTCCTTCTCGATCAGCTTGAGCAGGGCGCGCGCGGCGGTCAGCGGCTGGATCGGCTGGTCCGAGACCACGTGCACGGCGCGGTTCGCGCCCATGGCCAGGCCGTTGCGCAGATGCGCCTGGGCGTCGGCCGGGGCGATCGTCGCGACCACGACCTCGGTGGCGATGCCCTTGTCGCGCAGGCGCAGGGCTTCTTCCAGGGCGATTTCGTCGAACGGATTGGCCGACAGCTTGACGCCGTCGGTGACCACGCCGGAGCCATCCGGCTTGACCTGAATGCGGACGTTGTAGTCCACCACGCGCTTGTAACCGACGAGGATCTTCATCGTGCGGGGATTCCTTGTGGGGGTGCTGGGCCGGGAGCGGCCGAGAACCGCCAATTCTAGCGGAGACGGGGGTGTCGCGCAGGCGGGTGGGGCGGCGCGACAGGGCACGGGCGGCTATCGGACGGCCTCCCGGCCGAGGTTTCGGGAGGCTGCGGCTTGGCGGTATGCCCAATCGAATCCATACGTGTGGGAGGCACACTCAGCTCAACGAAGCCGATCGTCGAAAGATCCTGAACGAACGGGCATTCCACCGCTGTCCGCCCCTAGCTGACCATACCTTACAGGCAGCCCTGGGATGGATTGGGAGGCTCGGTCAGATTCCCGCCCGCGTCTCGACGACCAGGGTCTGCACGCCCGTCCAAGCGGTTCGTGGCTCCAGTCGGACCGGGCTCACGACGTTGCCGGCTTCGACGCAGACGAATCGCCGATATTGGTCCCCGCCTAGGTCGTCCAGGCTGGACGCCAGCACGGCGCCTGGGTTCCACACCACGATGTCGGCAAAGCCCGTACTTTCCAGGCGCAACAGCTGGTCGCCATCGGTGACGCGCAACGGCTTGCGCGCCTCCATGTAAATACGGTCGACCTCGCCCTCGAAGCGCACCGGGGCGTCGGTCGCCTCGACCCGTCTGCCGCCGTCCGCCGAATCCAGGTATGGCCGGTCTTCCAGGCCATGGATCAGCGTGCCCGCGATATCGGCCACACGCAGGTAGGTGTGCAGCGCGACCGTGAATTCGAAAGCGGCATTGTCGACATTGCGGACCGTCAGGGCGATGCGCAGCCGGTCGCCGCCGGGTTGCAAAGCCAGCTCGGCTTCGAACCGATGCGGCCAATGCAGGCGAGTCTCGTCGTCCTCGCGCAGACCGAAGGCCAAGCCCGGACCCGTCGGTGGGGCGGGGATCGATTCCCATAGGCGAGTGCGGGCAAATCCATGGCGCGGCCCGCTGCCGCGTCCGCCGAATTGCGGAAAGATCACTGGAATGCCGCCTCGGATCGCCTTGCCGGCACCGAAGCTGGCGCGAGGGCTGAGGTAAAGGCGCTCGCGGCCCTGGCATCGCCAGGACACGGCGTGCGCGCCGAACGCGGTGGCCTGGATCTCGACTCCGTCCGAAACCCGGAGGCGCAGAGCGCCGGTAACTGCCTCGTTCGGGTCGGAAGCCACGGGCCTGTCCTTGCTTGAGCGAAGTCGCCATCGGCACGCTAGGGTGTCCGATGGGCCGTCATGAGGATTCTAAGGCCGCCGCCCGGCGTGCCGACGGGGCGCGGTGTCGATACATGAAGCCTCCAGCCGCCCGGCCGGGCTATTCTTGCCCATCCCCAGTCTTTCGGAGCCGGGATGCTGCATCCTGTCGTATTGAGCGGCGGCAGCGGTTCGCGCCTGTGGCCGCTGTCGCGCGAGAACCAGCCCAAGCAGTTTCTGTCGTTGATCGGCGATCGTTCGCTGTTCCAGGAAACGGTGCTGCGCGCCTGCGCCCTGCCGCAGGCAGGCCTGCCGGTGACGGTCTGCGCCGAGGGCCATCGCTTCATGGTCGGCGAGCAGTTGCAAGGCGTCGGCGTGGGCAGTGGCGGCATCCTGCTCGAACCCATCGCGCGCAACACCGCGCCGGCGATCGCGCTGGCCGCATTGCACCTGCTCGCCCGCCATCCCGAGGCCGTCATGCTGGTGCTGCCGGCCGATCACCTGATCGAGGACGAATCGGCTTTCCGGGCTGCCGTGGAGCGCGCGGCGGTGCTCGCCGGGCAGGGCTGGCTGGTGACCTTCGGCATCCAGCCGGACTATCCGGAAACGGGCTACGGCTATATCGCGCGCGGCGAAGCGCTCGGCGAGGACGGCTATCGGGTCGCCCGTTTCGTGGAAAAGCCGGCCCTGGCCACGGCGCAAACCTATCTGGCCGAGGGCACGTATTCGTGGAACTCGGGCATGTTCCTGTTCAAGGCCGAGCGTTATCTCGAAGAACTCGCGCGTTTCGCGCCGCAGATCCACGCCGCCGCAACCGCCGCTTACGCCGCCGCGCAAAGCGACCTGGACTTCATCCGCGTCGGCAAGGAGGCGTTCGCCGCCAGTCCCAGCGATTCGATCGACTACGCGGTGATGGAAAAGACCGATCGCGCCGCGGTGGTGCCGGTCAGCTGCGGCTGGAGCGACATCGGTTCCTGGTCGTCGCTGTGGTCGGTGGCCGAGCGCGACGAAGACGGCAACCGCTACGAAGGCGACGTGATCTCCCTGGATACGCGCGACAGCCTGGTGCGCGCTTCGGAGCGGCGCCTGATCGCCACGATCGGGGTCGAGGACCTGGTCATCGTCGATACGCCCGACGCCACCCTGGTCGCGCGCAAGGACCGGGTGCAGGACGTCAAGACCATCGTCGATCGCCTGAAAAAGGCCGGACGCCAGGAGCATCTGTTCCATCGCAAGGTCTATCGGCCCTGGGGCTACTACGACTCGATCGACGTCGGGCCGCGCTTCCAGGTCAAGCGCATCGTGGTCAAGCCGGGCGCGGCATTGAGCCTGCAAAAGCACCACAAGCGCGCCGAGCACTGGATCGTGGTGTCCGGGGTGGCCGAGGTGACCTGCGACGAGCGGGTGTTCGACCTGCACGAAAACCAGAGCACCTACATCCCGCTCGGCAGCGTCCACCGCCTGCGCAACAACGGCACCGAACCGGTCGAGTTGATCGAGGTGCAGTCGGGCGCGTATCTGGGCGAAGACGACATCGTCCGGCTCGAGGACGTGTACGGGCGTTCCTGAGCCTCCAGGTCGCGGTCGCGCACGAAAAAACCGGCCGCCAGGCCGGTTTTTCTTTAGGGCTTCCTCGACGCGAGCCCGTGCCGGCGCTCGCCGCTACGGCCGCGAACGGCTCAATCGGCCTGCGCCTCAGTCGACCTGCATCGTCGCCAGCAACTCGGCCAGCACCGCTGCGAAGCGTGCGGCGCTGCCTTCGGCGTGGGCGAAGAACAGCGAGGGCTCGCACAGTTCCAGTTCCAGCAACTGCGGCTGGCCGTCGCCGTCGCGGATCAGGTCGACGCGTGCGTACGGCAAGGGCTCTTCCAGATCGAGCCGTGCGGTCATCGCGGTCAAGGCGTGCAGGGCGACCCTGCGTTCATCGTCGCCGGCCTCGCGCGCGGCGATGCGCTCGACCGCGCGCAGATTCAGCGCATCCTCGCGTTGCAGCATCGCGCCCTTGCGGATGGCGTGGCTGAACACCCCGTTGAAATGGATCAGCGCGGTCTCGCCGTCGCGATCGACCGAGGCCAGATAGGGTTGCAGCATCGCGCTGCGGCCTTCGTCTAGCAGGCGCGCGACGTGGTTGGCCGCGGCGAACTCCTGCGCGCGCGCATAACGCTGGGTGTCGCGCGAGCCGGCGCTGATCGCCGGCTTGACCACGAACTCATCGGCGTCCGGATAGGCGGCGAGAAACTCCTGCAGCGCCGGCAACGGGTCCATGTCGGGTTCGACGAAGGCGCTCGGCACCACCGGCACGCCGCGCGCTGCGAGGTCTGCCAGATAATGCTTGTCGGTGTTCCAGCGCACCACCGGCCAGGGATTGAGCAGGCGCGTGTCGGCGTCGACGCTTGCGCACCAGGCCAGGAACTCGTCGAGGCGTTCGGTGTAGTCCCAGGGCGAGCGCAGCAGTACGGCGTCGTATCGTGCCCAGGCCACGCTGGGGTCGTCCCAGGCGCGGATCTCGGCGGCGATGCCGCGTGCGGTGCAGGCCTGGAGCAGGGGCGACAGGTCGTCGTCCTGCCCGGCGGCGGCGATGGCGGTGACCAGGGCGAGTCGGCTCATATCGCAAGTCTAGCGTCGGCACGCGATCGGGGCATTGTCGCGGTATTGCCCGAAAGTCCGCTAGGTCCCGCTCCGGGCGCAGGCTAAACTGCGCCCATCCCGCAAAGGAGTTGTCCCATGGCCGAGGCCATCGCCGCGACGCCCGCCGGCGCCGCGAAGAGCAAGCTGTACCCCAGTGCGAAACAAGCCCTGCAGGACGTGGTGGCGGACGGGCAGACCCTGGCCGTCGGCGGCTTCGGCCTGTGCGGCATCCCCGAGGCCCTGATCGGCGCGCTGCGCGACAGCGGCGTCAAAGGCATCACCGCGATCTCCAACAACGCCGGCGTCGACGGTTTCGGTCTGGGGCTGCTGCTGGAAACGCGCCAGATCAAGAAAATGATCTCGTCCTACGTCGGCGAGAACAAGGAGTTCGAACGCCAGTTCCTGTCCGGCGAGCTCGAGCTCGAATTCAATCCGCAAGGCACCCTGGCCGAGCGCCTGCGCGCCGGCGGCGCCGGCATCCCGGCCTTCTTCACCCGCACCGGCTACGGCACGGTCGTGGCCGAAGGCAAGGAAACGCGCGAGTTCGACGGCCACCACTACGTCATGGAAACCGCGCTCAAGGCCGATGTGTCGCTGGTCAAGGCGTGGAAGGCCGACAAGGCCGGCAACCTGGTGTTCCGCAAGACCGCGCGCAACTTCAACCCCGCCTGCGCGATGGCCGGCAAGGTCTGCATCGCCGAAGTCGAGGAACTGGTAGAGGTCGGCGCGATCGATCCCGATCACGTGCACCTGCCGGGCATCTACGTCGACCGGATCGTGGTCAATGCGGCCCCGGAGAAGCGCATCGAGCAGCGGACGGTGCGGGCCGGCTGAGCAGGCCCTCGTAATCGCAGCAGGAAACGAGTGCAGAGGAACCAGCAACGAGTCGAAGGTCGTCCGGAAGTCCTGGTTTCTAGTTCCTAACTCCTAGCTCCTCTCCACTCGTGCCTGGACCACGCTGAAAGTCTCGCCGCCGCCTTCCAGCGCCGGCTTACCGTCAATACAGAGAACAACCCTATGTCCTGGACCCGCGATGAAATGGCGCAGCGCGCCGCGCAGGAACTCACCGATGGCGCCTACGTCAACCTCGGCATCGGCTTGCCGACCCTGGTCGCCAACTTCATTCCCGACGGCATGGACGTGTGGCTGCAGTCCGAGAACGGCCTGCTCGGCATCGGTCCGTTTCCGACCGAAAGCGAGATCGACGCCGACCTCATCAACGCCGGCAAGCAGACCGTGACCGCGCGGCAGGGCGCCAGCTATTTCGGCAGCCACGACAGCTTCGCGATGATCCGCGGCGGGCATATCGACCTGGCGATCCTCGGCGCGATGCAGGTTACCGACAAGGGCGACCTGGCCAACTGGATGGTGCCCGGCAAGATGGTCAAGGGCATGGGCGGCGCGATGGACCTGGTCGCCGGCGTCAAGCGCGTGGTGGTGCTGATGGAGCACAGCGCGAAGAACGGCGAGCACAAGATCCTGCCCGAATGCACGTTGCCGCTGACCGGCCTGGGCGTGGTCGATCGCATCATCACCGAGCTGGCCGTCATGGACGTCACCGAGCGGGGTCTAGTATTGGTGGAGACCGCACCAGGCGTCAGCGAGGATGAGCTGCGTGAGAAAACCGGAGTCGCGTTCGTGCGCCCCTGAGGACTTCGCGCCAAGGTAAAAAAGCCGCCGAAAGGCGGCTTTTTATTTGTCTATCCTGCCGCGCCGGCAATGCGGTTACCGCAGCCGGTGGGGTGCTCGGCGAAACGGATTTACTGCGCCGGGGGCCGTGAACCACGGCTGGCCTCGAGAATGGGCAGGTTGGTCTCGGTCGGTACGTAGATCACCTGGTTCTTGGTGTTCTCCAGGCCGTTGACGAACAGATAACGCAGATAATCTTCGTTGTTGCGCAAGCTGTCGCCGATGATCTTGTTGGCTTCGGCAACGCCCTTCGCGCGCTCCACTTCGGCGGCGGCGAGCGACTTGGCCGAGTCGAGCTTAGCGCGCGCTTCGAGGACCGCGATCTGGCGGCTGGATTCGGCCTCCGCGAGCAGCGCGCGGCCGGCCATCTCCTGCGAGTAGACCCGGTACTTCGGATAACCCCACATCCACAGGGCGATGCAACCCGCCAGGAGCAGGCCGAGGATCAAGATCACGCCCAGAAAGGCGAACGGGCTGGGACGTTGCGGGTTGTACATGCGCAGATTCCTGGAACGCGATCGGCAATCGCGGCCTTGTCAAAGATTCTGGTAATTCGGCCCCGCGCCGCCTTCCGGGGTGACCCAGTTGATGATTTCGTACGGGTCCTTGATGTCGCAGGTCTTGCAATGCACGCAGTTCGCCGAGTTGATCTGCAGGCGCTTGGCGCCGGCTTCCTCGACGATCTCGTACACGCCGGCCGGGCAGAAGCGCGTGCAGGGATTGCCGTATTCCTCGGCGCACCGGGTGACGCAGATGTTGGTGTCGGCGACCTTGAGGTGCACGGGCTGGTCTTCGTCGTGCTCGGTCGCGGCGAAGTACACCGAAGCCAGGCGGTCGCGCGGGGCCAGGCTGCGGTCGACGTAGTCGCGCTTGGGCTGTTCGGCCTCGCCGAGCTTCTGCAGCGAGGACCAGTCGGGCTTGTTCTTCAGGGTCCACGGCGAGCGTCCGCCGGTGACGGTTTCCCAGGCGGCGTTGAGCATGCCGAACCACAGGCCGCGCTTGAACGCGGGTTTGATGTTGCGGACCTTCTTGAGCTCGGCCATCGCATCGGAGGCGCGCAGTTTGGCGTCGAAGCCCTCGCTGCTCAGCGACGGCGCGAGGTGTTCGGCGGCGAGCATGCCGGAACGGATCGCCTGGTGGGTGCCTTTGACCTTGGGCACGTTGAGCAGGCCGGCGGTGTCGCCGATCAGCAGGGCGCCGGGCATCTCGACTTTCGGCAGCGACTGGTAGCCGCCGGTGACGATGGCGCGGGCGCCGGCCGAGACGATGGTGCCGCCTTCGAGCAGCGGCTTGACCATCGGATGGTTCTTCCACTGCTGGAAGGCTTCCCAGGGCTTGTAGTCGGGATCGCGGTAATCCAGGCCGCTGACGTAGCCCAGCGCGACGCGGCCCTTGTCGAGGTGATACAGGAAGCTGCCGCCGTAGGTGTGGCTGTCGGCCGGCCAGCCGAAGCTGTGCACGATCTTGCCGGGGCTGACCCGGTCTTCGGGCACCTGCCACAGCTCCTTGATGCCGATCGAATAACCCTGCGGATCGCTGTCGGCGTCGAGCTTGAAGCGCTTGATCAGGCGCTTGGTCAGATGGCCGCGCGCGCCTTCGGCGAACACGGTGACCTTGGCGCGGATGTCGATGCCGGCGGTGAAGCCGGGCTTGTGGCTGCCGTCCTTGGCGATGCCCATGTCGCCGATGCGCACGCCGGCGACGCGGCCGTCGGGGTCGTGCAGGGTCTCGGCGGCGGCGAAGCCGGGGTAGATCTCCACGCCCAGGGCCTCGGCCTGCGGCGCGAGCCAGGCGCACATCGCGCCGAGGCTGACGATGACGTTGCCTTTGTTGTGCATGCCCGGCGGCACCGGCAGCTTGCGGCCGCCGGTCTTGCTGAGCAGCCAGAACTCGTCGTCGGTGGCCGGCACGCAGATCGGCGGCGGGTTGTCGCGCCAGTTCGGCAGCAGCGCATCCAGCGGCCCGGTCTCGATCACCGCGCCGGACAGGATGTGCGCGCCGATGGTGCTGGATTTCTCGATCACGCACACCGACAGCTCCGGATTGAGCTGCTTGAGCCGGATCGCGAACGACAGCCCGGCCGGGCCGGCGCCGACGGTGACGACGTCGTACTCCATGACGTCGCGTTCGATTTCGGTGGCTGGCGTGTCGGACGGCTGGACCGTATCGATCGGCTGTTCGCTCATGCTGGCGGGACTCTGGCGTGCGATCCGCCTATTGTCGCGGGTTTGCAGCGGCAGCGCCAAATCCGTCCGGACCGGCGCCGCATCCGCGCGGCGTTTAAAACGCTTTGGATGCCGTTGCGGACGCGATCCCGGACGATCGCGGCGACAGGCGTATGGAGGCCGGCGGGCGGCGCCCGCGCCGGCGCAGGATCCGGATCGCGAGGCCTGCGCGACGCGTGCTAGCGTGCCGCCATGTCCCTGCAACGCCTGCCTCTGGAAGACGCCGAACTGGCCTTCGATCCGCATTGGCTGGAACGCGCCGCCGCCGATGCCCTTCACGCCGCCCTGCTCGACGGCATTCCCTGGGAGGTGCATCGCATCCGCTTGTTCGGGCGCGAGCACGATTCGCCGCGGCTCAGCAGTTGGATCGGCGACCCCGACGCGCACTACCGCTATTCCGGGGCCGACTTCCGTCCGCATCCCTGGCCCGCGGCGTTGACGCCGATCCGCGAGCGGCTGACGCGCGAACTCGGGGTCGGTTTCAACAGCGTGTTGGCCAATCGTTATCGCGACGGCCGCGACGCGATGGGCTGGCACAGCGACGACGAGCGCGAGCTCGGGCCGAGGCCGCTTATCGCGTCGCTGAGCCTGGGGGCGACACGGCGCTTCGCGCTCAAGCACCGGCGCCGCGCCGAGCTGAAAGGCGCGCTGGAACTGGGGCACGGCAGTCTGTTGGTGATGTCGGGGCCCACCCAGGCGAATTTTCGCCACGCGTTGCCGCGCACGGCGCGGCCGGTGGGCGAGCGGATCAATCTGACGTTTCGGGTGATCGGGCCGCGGGCTTGAAGTTGGTTTTGCGGCGGGCGTCGTCGTCGAGTCGGCGCGGTCGCGGCCTGCGCCGCTCCTGCCCGAGAGCCAAGGCGGCCACGCGGCCGCGACTCGATCAGCGCTTGTGGGTCTTGTCGTGCGCGTCGCCGGAGATCAGCGTCCAGCCGGCGATCTGGCCCGTGATGGTTTCCAGTGCGCGCTCGAAGGCGTCGACCACGTCGGGCACCGCGGTGGTCGCGGCCGGTTGCGCCTGCAGGAAGGTCTGCGTGGCGACCACCTTCTGGTCGGGGTTGTGCATCAGCTTGGCGTTGATCTCGATGGTCGCCGACGGCATCGCCGCGCCCTGGCCGTAGTCGGACTCGAAACGGCGCATGTCCAGCACCAGCTTGTACTCGCCGCCGATGCCGCTGCCCTGGCGCGCGACCGCGGCGATCTTGCCGGAGTCCTCCAGGGTACGCAGCAAGGCATCCTCGATCATGCTGCTAGGCAGCTTGGCCCAGGCCGCACCCTTGTAGACCTCGATCTCGTTGCCGCTCGGGCGCACCGCGATGCGCAGGCTGTCGATCATGCGCGCCGCGTTGGGCGTGCTCAGCGACAACTGCCAGTTCGCGTTCGGCCAGGACGGATCGGCCCGTACGCGCGGGTCGGGCGCGTACTGCGTGGTCGGCTTCTTCGGCTTTTCGCCGAGGATCGACGAACAACCGGCCAGGGCCAACGCGGTCGCGCCGGCGAGGATCCAACCGAAGCGGTGAACGCAAGCGGAGTTGTTCGAAGAGTCGTTGGATCGGGACGTGTGAGTCATGGTGGTCTTCGCAACTGGGGCCATACATTCGCCGGCCCGATTGGCCGGCTGCCGTGCCGATGAGCTCGCCATGCGCCTCATTCGGGCTCGAATTCCTTGACCGCATCGCGGCCCAGCAGGTAGCGGGTCGGGTTGTTGTCGAGGCGGTCGCTGATCCGGCGCAGGTCGCGCACCAGCGAGCGCAACTCGCTCAGGGTCGGGCCGAGCTGGGCCAGGCCGTCGTTGGCGAAGCTGCTGATCGCGGCGCGGTTGTCGGTGAGGATGCCGTTGGCGCCGGTCGCGGCCGAGTCGAGCTTGGTCAGGGTGCTGTCGAGCTTGGCGATCAGCCCCGGCAGCTTGTTGACCAGTTCGCGGTCGACGCTCTCGACCGCGCGGTTGGTGGTGTCGAGGGTCGCGCTGAGCTGCTCGCTGGACTTGCGCGCGTTGGTGATCAGCGCGCGCAGGTCTTCGCGCTGGTCGGCGATCGAGCCGGTCAGCGATTCGATGTTGGCCAGGGTGTTCGAGACGTGCTTGACGTTCTGGTCGCTGAGCACCTGGTCCATGCGCGCGACCAGGCGGTTGGCGGTGTCGGCGATGTTCTGCAGCGCCGAGGCCTCGGTCTGGATCACCGGGATGTCGCTGCTGCGCTCGGCGTCGGCCAGCGCCGGGCTGTTCGGACTGCCGCCGGTGAGCTGGATGATCGGGCTGCCGGTGATGCCGGTCATCGACAGCTTGGCCCGGGTGTCGGTCTTGATCGGCGCGTCGGCCTGCAGGCGCAGCTTGGCGATGACCCGGCGCGGGTCGTCCGGCGCCAGGCTCAGTTGCTGCACGGTGCCGACCGAGATGCCGTTGTACTGCACGGTGCTGCCTTCCGACAGGCCGGTGACCGGCTCGTTGAAGATCACCGCGTATTCGCGCCAGCTCTTCTCCGAGGAGTACTTGGCCGCCCACAGAGCGAACAGCAACAGGAACAGCGTCACGATGATCGTGAACGCACCGATGAGGACGTAATTGGCCTTGGTTTCCATCAGGCACCTTTGAACGACGGGGCGTTGCCGTGTTTCATGGCCGGCATCATGCCAGCATGGGATAGGTAAAAGCGGTGAAATGAACGAGATTGAGGCCGAAGTGGGCGAGCACCGCACCGAACAGCCCGCCCTTGCGATAGGCCCAACCGTAGGCCAGGCCGGCCAGGCTCGCCAGCAGCACCCAGCGCCAGCCGCCGCCGGCGTGGACCAGGCCGAAGGCCAACGCCGACAGCCCGGTGGCGTAGGTCGCGCCGTGCCGCAGCTCGCGCCAGCGCCGCTGCAGGGCCTCTTGCAGATAGCCGCGGAACATGGCCTCTTCGGCCAGGGCTACCAGCAGCAGGTTGTTGAGCGCCCACAGCCCGCCGAACGCCGGCCACTTCGGCGCCCAGGCGATCGCGCCCAGGGCCAGCGCCAGGCCGAGGCACAGCAGCGCGGCCAGGGCGGCGCCGATCAGACCGGCCGACAGCGAGGCCGCGAACGGTTGCTCGCCTTCGCCGAAGCGCTTCAGCAGCGGCCAGCACAGCAGCAGCCAGAACCCGGCCAGGGGCTTGTCGAAATTGAAGTACAGCGACATCGGCGCGGCGTCGGGCGTCAGCCGCAGATCGCTCACAAGCTGCGGGTTGTGGAAGCCCGGCATCAGGTGCAGGCCCAGGGCGAAGGCGACCAGCACGAACAGCACGTGACCGGCGATGCGCCAGCCCTTGCCGCGCGGCGCCCGCACCAGCCAGGCGGCCAGGCCGAGCAGGGCGAAGGAGACCAGTGCGACGGGATCGAGCAGCCCGCGCCACAGTGCGCCGGCCACCACCGCGCCGAGCAGGACCAGGCTGGCCGTGCGCGCCTTCGTCCACCACAGCAGGGCGGCGGCCGCGCATAGCAGCCCCCACAACAACACGCTCCACGGCGCGTCGGCCGGCAGTCCCCAGGCGTTCATCGAGGCGGCGCATCCGCGAGGTTCTTGTCGCGCGCGACCTGCGCGGCGCGCGCGCGCGGGCCGTGGAAATATTCCTGCACCCAGGGGTGGTCGAGTTGTTCGACCTCGGCGATCGGCGCGCAGGCGATGACCTTCTTGTCGGCGAGCACGGCGATGCGGTCGCAGATCGCGTACAGGGTGTCGAGGTCGTGGGTGATCAGGAACACGGTCAGGCCGAGCGCCTGCTGCAGGGTGCGGATCAGGCGGTCGAACGCGGCCGCGCCGATCGGATCGAGGCCGGCGGTGGGCTCGTCGAGGAACAGCAGCGGCGGGTCCAGCGCCAGCGCGCGGGCCAGGCCGGCGCGCTTGCGCATGCCGCCCGACAACTGCGAAGGCAGCTTGTTGATCGCATCGGCCGGCAGGCCGGCCAGCTTGACCTTGAGCAGCGAGAGTTCGTAGCGCAGCGAGTCGGGCAGGTCGCTGTGGTACTCCTTCAGCGGCACCTGCACGTTTTCGCCGACGGTCAGCGACGAGAACAGCGCACCGTCCTGGAACAGCACGCCGGTGTTGCGCTCGATCTCGCGGCGCAAGCCCGGGTCGGGGTTGCGCGCATCGATGCCGAGCACTTCGATCTCGCCGGCATTCGGCTTACGCAGGCCGAGGATCGACCGCATCATCACCGACTTGCCGGTGCCCGAGCCGCCGACCACGCCGATGATCTCGCCGCGCCGCACGTCCAGGTCGAGGCCGTCGTGGACGACCTGTTCGCCGAACTGATTGACCAGGCCGCGGATGCGGATGATGGGGGCGTCGGCGGCTTCGCCGGCGCCCTCGGGACTCGGGACTTGGGACTCGGGACTCGTCACGGCCATTTCTCCGCGTCGTGCCCGCCCGCGCCCGCAAACCGCTTTGCGAGTCCCCAGTCCCGAGTCCCGAGTCCCGGCTTCACCTGTTCCCGCCTCACCAGCCCATCTCCATGAACCAGATCGCGAAGAAAGCGTCCAGCACGATCACCAGCGAGATCGCCTGGACCACGCTCGAGGTGGTGCGTTCGCCGACCGACTGCGCGGTGCCCTTGACCTGCAGGCCTTCCAGGCAGCCGATCAGGCTGATCAGCAGGGCGAAGATCGGCGCCTTCGACAGGCCGACCAGGAAATGCCGCAACTGCATGGTGTCGTGCATGCGCGCCAGGTACTGCTGCGGCGGAATGTCCAGGCCGTAGGCGCCGACGGTGAGACCGCCGAGCAGGCCGGCGACCATCGCGATGAAGGTCAGCAGCGGCAGCATCACCAGCAAGGCGAGCACGCGCGGAATCACCAGCAGGTCGATCGGGTCCATGCCGAGGGTGCGGATGGCGTCGACCTCTTCGCGGCTGACCATCGCGCCGATCTGGGCGGTGAAGGCGCTGGCGGTGCGGCCGGCCAGCACGATCGCGGTCAGCAGCACGCCGAACTCGCGCAGGAAAGCGATGCTGACCAGCTCGACCACGAAGATGGTCGCGCCGAAGTCCTTGAGGATGGTCGAGCCGAGGAAGGCCACGACCGCGCCGACGAGGTAGCACAGCAGCGCGATCAGCGGCACCGCGTCGAGGCCGACCTGCTCCATGTGGTGGACCGTGGCGGTCGGGCGGAAGCGACCCGGGTTCTTGAACAGACGCAGCATCTTGACCAGGGTTTCGCCGAAGAAGGCGACCAGGGCCAAGACTTCCTTCCAGTTGTCGGTGACTGCGAAGCCCAGGCGCGCGAGCGCGGCCTGGAAGCCGTACTCGCGCTTTTTCTTCGGGCGCTCGTCGGCGACGTCCTCGATCGCGCTGACCAGGGCGCGGTGACTGTCGTGGAAGGTGAAGGCGGTATCGAAATCGAGCTCGTGCCGGCGCGCATAGCGCATCAGCTGCAGCACGCCGACCGAGTCGAGCCGGTCGACCCCGCTGGCGTCGACTTCGCAGGCGCCCTCCGGCGCGCCCTTGAGGGCTTCGGAGATCCGGATCGCGTGCTCGAGCGTCCAGCAGCCGGAAAGGCGTAGCCGCGAGGGCGCTTGGCCATCGGCGGTGATTTCCGGCGCTTGCGTGGTCGATACGGTCATAGAGCCTCGGGCGGAGAATACAGGCTAGGGACGGCAAGGTGAGTGTCACGTGCAGTGCCGACCGACTGAGCGACCGAGGCCGGCACCGGATGCGCGGCCGGTCGCGCGGCCGGTCTGCCCAGCGACGCGCGCGCATGCGATGCTTCGCCGTTATGTCGACCCCGCATCCGCTCAGCGCCACCAGCTATGCCGCCCGCATCGCCTTCGTCGTCGAGCTGGCCGAGCGTCTGCACAGTTACGGCACCACCGCCCAGCGCCTGGAAGGGGCGGTGACCGCGGTCGCGCAAAAGCTGCGCCTGGAATGTGAGCCGTGGTCCAACCCGACCGGCCTGATCCTGACCTTCAGCGATCCCAACCGGCCGCTCGGCGACAGCGATACCACCCGGGTGATCCGGCTGCCGCCGGGCGAGAACGATCTGTACCGGCTCAGCGAGACCGATCGCATCGCCGAAGAGGTCATGGCCGGGCGTCTCGACCTCGCCGCCGGCCATGCCGCGCTCGAGCAGCTGGACCGGCCGCGCAGCAAGCGCTGGCGCGCCATGCAGGTGGTCGCCTACGGTCTCGCCGCCGGCGCGGTCGCCAGCCTGCTGCGACTGCCGTGGCTGGACATCGGCGTGGCCGCGATCAACGGCCTGATGATCGGCCTGCTGGTCGACATTTCCGGCTCGCGCCCGCGTTTCAAGGAAGCACTGGAAGCGATCGCGGCGATGTTCGCCGCCACCATGACGGTATTGGTCGCCAGCTTCATCGCGCCGTTGAACCAGAACACGGTGATCATCGCCTCGCTGATCGTATTGCTGCCGGGTCTGGCCTTGACCAACGCGGTCAACGAGCTGACCAGCCAGCACCTGGTCTCGGGCACGGCGCGCTTCGCCGGCGCCCTGACCACGGTGGTGAAACTCGCGGTCGGCACGGTGATCGCGCTGTACCTGACCGACCTGGTCGGGCTGCAGCCGCAGATCCGCGCCTCGCGTCCGCAGGAGGCCTGGGTCGAATGGTGCGGCATCGCGATCGCCGCTTACGCCTTCGCGGTGTTGTTCCGCGCCCATCGCAGCGATTATCCCAAGGTCATGGCCGCGGCCGCCGGCGGTTATCTGATTTCGCGTTTCGTCGGCCTGGCCTGGGGCAGTCCGGCCGGGATATTCCTCGCCGCCCTGACCCTGACCGCGGTCGGCAATGCCTATGCGCGCTGGGGTAATCGTCCCGGCGCGATCATCCGCGTGCCCGGCATCATCATGCTGGTGCCCGGCAGCGTCAGCTTGCGCGGGTTGCTGTCGATGATCCAGCAGCAAGACGTCAACGTCGGGCAGGACGCGGTATTGGCCGTGCTCAATATCCTGCTGGCGCTGATCGCCGGGCTGATATTCGGCAATCTGCTGCTGCCGGCGCGGCGGAATCTGTAAATCCGCCCGGCGAGGCGGCAGCGCGGGACGAGCGCAGGCGGGCCCGCGGCTCGGGTCGAGGATTCGATGGCGCCCGGGTCCTCGGGGGTCGCGCGGGGAATCTTCGCCCGCCCCGGGACATTTTCCGGAGGCACAAAAAAGCCGGCGCAAGGCCGGCCTCTTCGCTGCGTATCGCCGATTACTTGATCAGGAAATCGTCGATCTTGCGACCCGCGGCGACGTACGCGGCCAGCCAGCGCGGCTGCTTGCCGCGGCCGGTCCAGGTTTCGGCGGTATTGGCCGGGTTGCGGTACTTCGGCGCGACCTTGCCGAGCGGCTTGCGGGCCTTGCGGTCCACGGGGGCGGGCTTGGCGGCCTTAGCGGTCTTGGTGGCGCGGCCGCTGGGCGCGGCGGCGCCGAACAATTCTTCGAGGGTGTAGCCCTCGGTCTTGAGCAAGGCCGCGACCTTCTTGCGCACCGCAGCAATGGGCTTGCGCTTATTGAGGGTGGTCTTGCGCTTCTTGGCCTGGCTGATCAGTGACTCGAGTTCTTTCGCGGACAACGTGGAGAGATCGATCGACATGGAGCCTCCGGGGAGTGGGTTCGGATTTTGGCCAGTCCCTGGCGCGCGGCGGAATAGTAAAGGCACATTCCCTCCGCGTAAATGTGCCGAAGGTCCGTGTAGATATTCGCGTTCTTATCAGGGGCGAATCCATCGGGTTCGCCGTCGACGCGTGGGTTAATGTAATCGGATATTGGCCGCCGCGCTAACGGGCCGAAGGTACGACGGCCAAGCCTCGCCGCGGCCGCGCCCCATTGCGGCGCGGCGTGGAGGCGGAACGCGGTTTGCAATGTATTTGCCACAAACCGCGCGCACCGTACCGGCGGGCGGTTTCCGGCGCTCACGGACAAGCCGTGAGGATAATCGGACTGCGCCGGTCATGCCGGCGGCAGTGTTTTCCGACTTGTCTTCCAGATTACCTCGGCCGGCCTCCCCGCGGGGAGGCCGGCGGAAGGCGAATCGCCCGGGCTTATCCGGCGATCCGCGCCAGCACCGCAGCGCGATCGAGATTCTCGGCTTCGCTGGCGCGGCGGTGGCGGTATTCGAAACTGCCCGCGGCCAGGCCGCGCTCGGACACCACCACGCGGTGCGGGACGCCGATCAGTTCCATGTCGGCGAACATCGCGCCCGGACGCAGGCCGCGGTCGTCGAGTGCGGCATCGACGCCGGACGCCAGCAGGTCCCGGTACAGGGCCTGGGCGGCTTCGCTCACCGCGGCGTCGTTCTTGGGGTTGATCACGCACACCACCGCCTGCCACGGCGCCATCGCTTCGGGCCAGGCGATGCCGGCCTCGTCGTGGTTCTGCTCGATCGCCGCGGCGACGATGCGCGACACGCCGATGCCGTAGCAGCCCATCGCCGGGGTCGCGGCCTTGCCGGTCTCGTCGAGCACGCTCAGCTTCATCGCCTCGGCGTACTTGCGGCCGAGCTGGAACACGTGGCCGACCTCGATGCCGCGGGCGATGCCGAGCGTGCCCTGGCCGTCGGGGGAGGGGTCGCCGGCGACGGCGTTGCGGATGTCGGCGACCTCGTCGGGCTCGGCCAGGTCGCGGCCCCAGTTGACGCCGGCCAGGTGGTAGCCGTTTTCGTTGGCGCCGACCACGAAATCGTGCATCGCCGCGACGCTGCGGTCGGCGATCACACGGATTTTCTTCAAGGGCTTCACCGGGCCCAGGAAGCCGGGTTGCGCGCCGAGGTGTTCGAGGATCTCCGCCTCGGTGGCGAGGCGGTACTCGGCCAGGCCGGCGAGCTTGGACAGCTTGATCTCGTTGACCACGTGGTCGCCGCGCACCAGCGCCAGCGCGAACTGCGGCTTGCCTTCGCCGTCGGCGCCGACGATCGCGACCGACTTGACCGTGCCCGACAGGGCGACGCCCATCAGCGCGGCGACGTCTTCGCAGGTCTTCTGGGTCGGCGTGTCGACCTTGCGCAGCGCTTCGGCGGCCGCGGCGCGCGCGTGCGGCGCCACCGCTTCGGCGAGTTCTACGTTGGCGGCGTAGTCCGAGCCGTCCGAGAACGCGATCGCGTCCTCGCCCGAGTCGGCCAGCACGTGGAACTCGTGCGAGGCGCTGCCGCCGATCGCGCCGGTGTCGGCGAACACCGCGCGGAACTTCAGGCCCAGGCGGGTGAAGATGCGGCTGTAGGTGTCGTACATGTTGCGGTATTCGCGATCCAGGTCCTGGTCGCTCAGATGGAAGGAGTAGGCGTCCTTCATCAGGAACTCGCGCGCGCGCATCACCCCGAAGCGGGGGCGGATTTCGTCGCGGAACTTGGTCTGGATCTGGTAGAAGTTGACCGGCAGTTGCTTGTAGCTGGCCAGCTCGTTGCGGGCGAAGTCGGTGATGACTTCCTCGTGGGTCGGGCCGTAGCAGTACCAGGCTTCCTTGCGGTCCTGGATCTTCAGCAGCTGGCCGCCGAACTTCTCCCAGCGCCCGGTCTCTTCCCACAGCTCCTTGGGCTGCACCGACGGCATCAGCACTTCGATTGCGCCGGCGGCGTTCATCTCCTCGCGCACCGCGCGCTCGACCTTGCGCAGCACGCGCAGGCCCAGCGGCGACCAGGTGTAAAGGCCTGCGGCGAGCTTGCGGATCATGCCGGCCTTGAGCATCAGCTTGTGGCTGACGATTTCGGCTTCGGCGGGCGTTTCCTTGCTGGTATGGAGATGGAATTGCGACAGACGCATCGGCTGGGGTTCGCGGACGTGGAAAGCGAACAGTTTGCCATGCCGAGGCGGCGGCTCCGTCCGCCGGGGAGGGGTGGTCCGGTCCCCGGAGCGGGAGTGCGGCGCGAGCGGGCCGCCACGGCAGCGCCCGCAGCTGCGGGCGCTGAGGCGCTCAAGCCCGGGTCGGGCGCGAGCGGCTGGAAATCAGGCCCGAATCGGGCGCGAGCGCCCGAAATCAGACACGGATCAGGCGTCGCCCTGCTTGGCGCTCGACGGACGCGACTGCGCCGGGGCCGCGACCGGGGCCGCCGGCTGCGTGCAATAGGCCTTGACCGCCGATTCGGCGAGCTGGACCTGGGCCGCGCGCTGCTGCGCGTCGAGGACGTTGTCGGGCTTGCCGTCCTTGTTGGTGTCGACGCCGACCGAGGCCGAGCTTTGCAGTTGCTTGAGGTTGCCGCGCGCGGTCAGGCACTGGGCGTTCTCGGCCGGGGCGACCTCGCTGGCCGACTGGGCCGAGGTGGCGGTGCCGGACTTGTTCTTGATCACCCGGTTCTTGACCCCGCCCTGGTTCGGCGGCGGCGAATCGGAGTAGTGGGTGACGCCGTTGGCGTCCTTCCACTGGTACAGCTCGGTGGCGGCCGCCGGCGCGGCCAGCAGGGCGAACAGGACTGCGCTGGCGGCGAGCGCCGGAAAGGCGCGGAAAACGGCGTGGCGGGACGGGCAGGGCATAGCGAAGCTCCGAGGCAGGCAAGCGGAACGGACGGCGTAGGGCCGGTCGAGCGGGGGAAGCGGCGATTGCAGCATCCTGCCGAGGCGCAGGCAAGCGCTACACTTCCCAGTTATGGAACCCCATCACACGCCCCGCCCGCGCGGACGCGGCATTTACCTGCTGCCCAACCTGTTCACCACCGGCGGCCTGTTCGCCGGCTTCTACGCGATCATCGCCGCCACCCAGGGCCGCTTCGACGAGGCCTGCATGGCGATCTTCATCGCCGCCATCCTCGACGGCGTCGACGGCCGGGTCGCGCGCCTGACCAATACCCAGAGCGAATTCGGAGTCCAGTACGACTCGCTGGCCGACCTGATCAGCTTCGGCCTGGCGCCGGCCCTGGTGATGTACCACTGGGCGCTGGAGTCGACCAAGCTCGACGGGGTGATCCCCGGCAAGATCGGCTGGATCGGCGCCTTCCTGTACGCCGCCTGCGCGGCGCTGCGCCTGGCCCGCTTCAATTCGCAGGTCGGCCAGGTCGACAAGCGCTGGTTCATCGGCCTGGCCAGCCCGGCCGCCGCCGGGCTGGTGGCGAGCTTCGTCTGGACCTGCCACAGCTTCGACCTGGTCGGCGAGCAACTGCGCTACGGCGCGCTGGCGTTGACCGTGCTCACCGGCCTGCTGATGGTCAGCCGCATGCGCTATTTCAGCTTCAAGGGCAGCGGCCCGCGCAACGACCGGGTGCCGTTCCTGGCGATCCTGATCGTGGTGGTGGTGGTGATCGCGATCGCGATCGACCCGCCGCGCGTGCTGTTGGCCATCTTCGCGCCGTACGCGCTGTCCGGCCCGGTCTCGGCCATCTATCGGCGCCTGCGGCGCACGCCGCCGGCCGAGGCCGGCCCGCCATGAGCGGGCTGTGGAGCGCCGAGCAGCGCGAATGGCTGCAGGCGATGGGCCATTCGGTGATGACCCTGGCCGCGGACCAGACCGAGGCGCCGGCGGCCGAGGTCGAACTCGGCGGCGTGCTCGAATACGGCGTGCAGTGGTTCCTCGACCGCGCCACCATCGACAACGGTTTCGGCGATCTCAGCCGCAGCACCAATCCGGCGGT
>NZ_JBPKJP010000006.1:0-93680 GCF_051217035.1 Lysobacter sp. 1R34A | reverse complement strand
CGCCGCTCCGGCCGCGACGCCCGCGGCCGCCGCACCCGAGGCCCGCGCCAGCGAGCGCCTGACCATCGTCTACGGCAGCCAGACCGGCAACGCCAAGCGCCTGGCCGAACAGCTCGCCGGCCAGGCCGAAGCCGCCGGGCTCAGCGTGCGCCTGCTGCGCGCCGACGCCTACCCGGCCCGCGAACTCAAGAACGAACGCCTGCTGTATGTCGTGATCAGCACCCAGGGCGACGGCGATCCGCCGGACGACTCGCGCGGCCTGATCGATTTCATCGCCGGCAAGCGCGCGCCCGAGCTCAAGGGCCTCAATTACGCCGTGCTGGGCCTGGGCGATTCGAGCTATCCGGATTTCTGCGCGATCGGCCAGAAGATCGACGCCCGCCTCGGCGAGCTCGGCGCGACCCGGCTGTTCGCCCGCGGCGACGCCGACCTCGATTTCGAAACCGTCTCCACACCGTGGCTGCAGCAAGCGCTGAGCCATGCCAAGGAAGCGCTGAAGCCGGCCGCGACCCATCTGGCCACGGTCACGCCGCTGCGCCCGCTCGCGACCGCGCCGGCCTTCCATCGCGATGCGCCGTTCGCCGCCGAGTTGCTGAGCAATCAGCGCCTGATCGCGCGCGGTTCGGACCGCCGGGTGCCGGACAAGGACATCCGCCACATCGAGATCTCGCTGGAAGGCTCCGGCCTGCACTACCAGCCCGGCGACTCGCTCGGGATCTGGCCGCGCAACCCGCCGGCGCTGGTCGAGGCGGTGCTGAGCACGCTCGAGCTCGACGGCGAGACCGGCGTCGAACACGGCGGCCAATCGCTGCCGCTGCGCCAATGGCTAAGCGAGAAGCGCGAGCTGACCAAGCTGGCGCGTCCTTTCGTCGCTAGCCATGCCGCGCATGCGCGCAGCGACGAACTCAACCGCCTGCTCGCCCCCGACCACGCCGTCCAGTTCGCCGAACTGCTCGCCAACAGCCAGGTCATCGACCTGCTGCAACGCTACGACGGCCAGTGGTCGGCCGAGGAACTGGTCGCCGCGCTGCGCCCACTGACCCCGCGCATGTATTCGATCGCTTCCAGCCAGAAGCTGGTCGGCGACGAGGCCCACCTCACCGTCGCCCACGTCGAATACCAGAACGCCGGCGCCACCCGCTGGGGCGCGGCTTCGCACCTGCTCGCGAGCGCCGACGAAGGCGAGCGCCTGCCGGTGTTCATCGAACACAACGACCGCTTCCGCGTGCCCGCCGACGGCAGCCGCGACGTGATCATGATCGGCCCCGGTACCGGCGTCGCGCCGTTCCGCGGCTTCGTCCAGGAACGCGCCGCCGACGGCGCCAGCGGCCGCAACTGGCTGCTGTTCGGCAACCCGCATTTCCGCACCGACTTCCTCTACCAGGTCGAGTGGCAGGCCGCGCTGAAGGCCGGCCAGTTGCACAAGCTGGACCTGGCGTTCTCGCGCGACCAGGCCCAGAAAGTCTACGTCCAGCATCGCCTCGCCGAGCGGGGCCGCGAGCTCTACGACTGGCTCGAAGGCGGCGCGCATCTGTACGTATGCGGCGACGCCTCGCGCATGGCCAAGGACGTGCATGCGGCGCTGCTGGCGGCGATCGCCAAGCACGGCGGCAAGGACGAGGAAGCCGCCGAAGACTATCTCAACGAATTGCAGCGGCAGGGCCGCTACGCCCGGGACGTTTACTGATGCAGCTGTTTCGCCACCGCCACTTGTTCGAATCGGGCCGCGCGTCGCAGGCCGGTGCATCCGGCTTCGTGTCTACTGCGTTCGTCGGCGCTGCCGCGAACGGCATCGCCGAGTACGAATCGTCCGCAACCGGATCGCTGTTTGCCCCGGCGGCCCGGATGGAACGAGGCGACCACACCGGGCCGGCAGCACGCGCCGAGCAGAGCGCTCCGCCGGATACGGGCCGCGCTCCATTCGGGCTGCATCCGCTCGGCGCCCCTGCACTGCGTTTCGCCGCGACCGCCGGAGCGCCGGCATGAGCGCGCATTCGGTCGAAGACATCAAGCGTTCCAGCGCGCGCCTGCGCGGCAGCCTGCTGGAAAGCCTGGCCGATCCGGTCACCGGCGCCCTGCGCGACGACGACCAGACCCTGATCAAGTACCACGGCAGCTACCAGCAGGACGACCGCGACGTGCGCGAGGAGCGCCGCCTCGCGCGCCTGGAGCCGGCCTACAGCTTCATGATCCGCACCCGCACCCCGGGCGGCGTGGTCACGCCGGAGCAATGGCTCAAGCTCGACGCCATCGCGACGACGTATGCCGAACGCGGCCTGCGCATCACCACCCGCCAGGCCTTCCAGTTCCACGGCGTGATCAAGACCGAGCTGAAGCCGACCATGCAGTCGATCAACGCCGCCTTGATCGACACCCTGGCCGCCTGCGGCGACGTCAACCGCAACGTCGCCGTCGCCGCCAACCCGCAGGTGTCGGCCTCGCATGCGCAGGTGTTCAGGCAGGCTGCGGCCTTGTCCGAGCACCTGCTGCCCAACACCCGCGCCTATTACGAGATCTGGCTGGACGAAGAGCGCGTCGGCGGCAGCGGCAGCGAGGACGAGCCGATCTACGGCAACGCTTACCTGCCGCGCAAGTTCAAGATCGGCTTCGCCATCCCGCCCTACAACGACGTCGACGTGTTCGCCCAGGACCTGGGTTATATCGCGATCCTGGCCAAGAACGCGGACGGCGCCGACGAACTGCTCGGCTACAACGTCACCGTCGGCGGCGGCATGGGCGCGACCCACGGCGATGCCGAAACCTATCCGCGCGTCGCCGACGTGATCGGCTTCGTCACTCCCGACCAGGTCATCGCGGTCGGCGAGGCGGTGGTCACCGCGCAACGCGATTACGGCAACCGCGCCGTGCGAAAGCGCGCCCGCCTCAAGTACACCATCGACGACCGCGGGCTGGCCTGGTTCAAAGCGGAAGTCGAACGCCGTGCCGGGTTCCCTCTCCTCCCGGCACGGCCGTTCGCCTTCCGTCACAACGGCGACCGCTTCGGCTGGGTCGACAGCGAAGTCCGCGCCGACGGCGACGCGCGCGCCCACCTGACCCTGCGCCTGCCGGCCGGGCGCATCGTCGACGGCGCGCTCGACGGGCAGGGCCCCGAGCTGACCCACCTCAGCGGCCTGCGCGCGATCGCCCAGTTGCTCAGCGGCCACGACGGCGCCGAGTTCCGCATGACCCCGAACCAGAACCTGGTCATCGCCGGCGTGCCGTCGGCGCTGCGCGCGCAGGTCGATGCGCTGGTCGCCCGGCACGGCCTCGACGCCTATCGCCAGGCCAGCCCGCTGCGCCGCAACGCCCTGGCTTGCGTATCGCTGCCGACCTGCGGCCTGGCCATGGCCGAAGCCGAACGCTATCTGCCGCAGTTCCTCGGCCGCGTAGAAGCGCTGCTGGCGCGTCATGCGATCCCCGATGCCTCGATCAACCTGCGCATCAGCGGCTGCCCGAACGGATGCTCGCGTCCCTACCTCGGCGAGATCGCCCTGGTCGGCAAGGCGCCGGGCCGCTACAACCTGATGCTCGGCGCCGATCACCGCGGCCAGCGTCTGAACACCCTGTACCGCGAAAACATCGCCGAGCCGGAGATACTGGCCGCGCTCGACCCGCTGTTCGCCGCCTACGCGAGCGGACGCAACGACGATGAAGGTTTCGGCGACTACCTGGTGCGCAACCAGGTCGTGTCGATCCCCTATCCCACTCCCACCGGCATTCCGATCGCACTAGTCGCAGAGGCGTACGCATGAGCGCTCCCACCGATCCCGTCACCGCCGCCGAATCGCCGCGCGCGCTGGCCGAACTCAATGCCTGGCTGGCGACGCAGAGCGCCGAGCAGCGCGTGGCCTGGGCCCTGGAAAACACCGCCGGCGAGCACGCGCTGTCGTCGAGCTTCGGCGCCCAGTCGGCGGTGTCGCTGCACATGGTGACCCAACAGGCGCCGCGGATCCCGGTGATCGTGGTCGATACCGGCTACCTGTTTCCCGAGACCTACCGCTTCATCGACGAGCTCGGCGAACGGCTCAAGCTCAACCTGAAGGTCTACCGCCCGCAGATCGGCGTGGCCTGGATGGAAGCGCGCTTCGGCCGCCTGTGGGAACAGGGCCTGGACGGCATCGAGCGCTACAACCGCCTGCGCAAGGTCGAGCCGATGCAGCGCGCGCTCGACGAACTCGGCGTGCGCACCTGGATCGCCGGCCTGCGCCGCAGCCAGTCGGGCAGTCGCGCCAACATCGAGTTCCTGCAGTTGCGCGACGGCCGCTGGAAACTGCACCCGCTGGCCGACTGGAGCGACCGCGACGTCTGGCAGTACCTGCACGCCCACGACCTGCCGTATCACCCGCTGTGGCACGACGGCTACGTCTCGATCGGCGACACCCACACCACCCGCCGCCTCGAACCCGGCATGCGCGAGGAAGACACCCGCTTCTTCGGCCTCAAGCGCGAATGCGGCCTGCATTTCGACAGCGAAACGGTGGCGGAGAATCAGGCGGCTTGATTGGCTGGCCGGCTGTTCCGCGAGCGGGCGTGCCTTTACCCTTCCCCCGCAACCGGGAGAAAGTGGTCCGAAGGGCCGGATGAGGGCGCGAGATGCAGCGGAACCGCCCGCTCGCATTCCCTCGCCCCAACCCCTCTCCCGTGAACGGGAGAGGAGCTCTCGCTAGGTCATGGTGGTTTGCGCAGTGGCTGGGACGGATAGCCAATCCCCGTGCCCCTCGTCGAGAGGAAACGCTTGCGCGGCACTCTTCAGCAGCTTGGCAGACCGCTTACGAACTGATCGGTTGGGTCAGCTCGGTCCAGGTCGGGGCCTTCGGCCACTGCGGTTCCAGATTGCCTTCGAGCACGCGGCGCAGGTCGCGGCGGTCGATCTGCGGGGCCAGGCCGTGCAGCAGTTCCAGCGCGTAGTCGCGCAGCACGCGCGCACGCGGGATCACCGCCCAGGTGACGCACTCGGGAAACGCGTCCGGCGCAATCAGCGCCTTGAGGTCGTCGTCGCGCGAAGTCACCGCCATCTCGGCCAGCACGCCGACGCCCAGGCCGGCGCGTACATAAGTCTTGATCAGGTCGGCGTCGCGCGCGGTCATCGCCAGCTGCGGCTCGTGGCCTCCGGCGGTGAACGCGCGGCGCAGCGACGATTCCGGACGGGTCGAGGATTCGTAGCTGATCAACGGATGGGTGGCGAGGTCGGCCAGGGTCGGCGCGCGATCGAGCTTGGCCAGCACATGCGTGCGCGGCACCAGCACCACCCGGCGCCAGCGGAACAGCGGCACGGCCAGTCCGCCCTCGGGCGCGGCGCCGGCGGTGCTGATCACCGCCAGGTCGGCGTTGCCGTGCGACAGGTGCGACAACACTTCGCCGTCGGCGGCGGCCTGCAAATGCACGCTGACCTGCGGGAAATCGCGTTTGACCTGGGCGATCACCGGAGGCAGCACGTAGCGCGCCTGGGTGTGGGTGGTCGACAGCACCAGGCGGCCGGCATGCTGGCCGCGCTCGTTGGCGGCGTAGGCGCGGATGTTGCCGGCTTCTTCGAGTATGCGGCGCGCGTGTTCGAGCACGCGTTCGCCGGCCGGCGCGATCGCTTCCAGGCTGCGGCCCTTGCGCACGAACAACAGGAAACCCAGTTCGTCCTCGAGCTGCTTGAGCTGCTTGGACAAACCCGGCTGGGTGGCGTGGACGCGCTCGGCGGCCAGGGTGATGTTGAGGCCCGAATCGGCGATGGCGACCAGGTAGCGGAGCTGGGTCAGGGTCATAGCGTGGCTATCCGTACGAGTAAAGGATCGGCGGCGGAATGTCGGTGCGGGCGGCGACAACAGCCCGCGCCGTGGCGGACCGGGTCGTGCGGCCGGGACATTCGTTTGCGGATCGCATCCACGTCTTTATCGCTCTATTCGGATATAACGATTTATAGGTTATTCGGCGTATGGTCGGCTTGTCCAGCCCCCTGGGCGCCCCGGCCAGGGCTCATGCCGTGACGGCATGTGCAAAGGCGGCGACGTCATTTCCGGCCCCGCCCGGCGGGCCGTAGGGTCGTTCCATCGTCCCTGACCTGCGCGCCCGCCGCCATGACCAGCCCCCTGTTCCCCGTGTTTGCCGACCTGCGCGGGCGCACCGTGCTCGTGGTTGGCGGGGGCATGGTCGCGTTGCGCAAGGCCGGCGCGCTGCTCGAGGCCGGCGCACGCGTCCGGGTCGGCGCGCCCGAACTGGCCCCCGCGCTGGCGGCCTGGGCCGACGAGGGCCGCATCGAGCACCTGCCGGGGCATTTCGTCGAGGGCTGGCTGGACCAGGCCTGGCTGGCGATCGCCGCGACCGACGACGCCGCGGTCAACCGCCGCGTCGCCGAAGCCGGCGAAGCGCGCCGGGTCTGGGTCAACGTCGTCGACGATGTCGAGGCGTCGAGCTTCCACGTGCCGGCACGGGTGGTCCGCGGCCCGGTGCAGATCGCGATCTCCAGCGGCGGCGTACCGATGCTGTCGCGCCATCTGCGCGAAACCCTGGAAACCCAACTCGACGAATCGCTCGGCGCACTCGCGCACCTGTTGTCGCGCGAACGCGGGCGCATCCGCCGGCGCTATCGCGAACTCGCTGCGCGCCGCCGCTTCTTCGACCGCGTGCTGTCGGGCCCGATTCCCTCGCTGCTGCGCCAGGGCCGCAACGACGAGGCGCAGCGCGCCTTCGCCACGGCGCTCGACGACCACGGCCCGGCGGCCTCGCAAACCGGCTCGGTCGCCTTGGTCGGCGCCGGCCCCGGCGACCCGGGCCTGCTGACCCTGCGCGGCCTGCGCGTGCTCAACGAGGCCGACGTCATCCTGCACGACCGCCTGGTCAGCCCGCAGGTGCTGCAACTGGCGCGCCGCGACGCCGAACTGATCGATGTCGGCAAGCCGCTCGCCGGCACGGTGTCGCCGGCGAATCATCACAGCACCCAGGAACGCATCCATGCGCTGATGCTCGAGCACGCCCGCGCCGGCAAGCGCGTGGTGCGGCTCAAGGGCGGCGACCCGTTCGTGTTCGGCCGCGGCGGCGAAGAGCTCGAAGTGCTGCGCGATCACGACATCGCTTTCGAGGTCGTGCCCGGCATCACCGCCGCGCTGGCCTGCGGCGCCTACGCCGGCATTCCGCTGACCCATCGCGAGCATGCGCAGTCGCTGCGCCTGGTCACCGCCCACCTCAAGGACGCCAACGATGGTCTCGACTGGCGCGCGCTGGCCCAGGAGAAGCAGACCCTCGCGGTGTACATGGGCGTGTCCGGGCTCGATGTATTGCGCGACAAACTGATCGAACACGGCCGCGCCGCCAGCACCCCGTTCGCGCTGATCGAAAACGGCTCGCGCCCGGAACAGCGCGTGGTCACCGGCACGCTCGCCGAACTGGCCGAACGCGCCCAGGCCCACCGCGTGCAGTCGCCGGCGCTGTTGATCGTCGGCGAAGTCGCCGCGCTGGCCGCCCGCCTGCACTGGTTCGGCGACGAGCCTCTGACCCAGCTGCCGACGCCGGCCGAAAGCTACGCCGTAGCCGCCTGACCGCCCTCATTCGCACCCACGCCACGGGAACTCACTCATGCCCCTGTACGACAACATACTCGACACCATCGGCAACACGCCGATCGTCAAACTGCACCGCATCGCGCCGAAGCACGTGACCCTGTACGCCAAGGTCGAATCGTTCAATCCCGGCGGTTCGGTCAAGGATCGTCTGGCCCTGGCGATCGTGCTCGACGCCGAGCGCAGCGGCGCGTTGAAGCCGGGCCAGACCATCGTCGAAGCGACCTCGGGCAACACCGGCATCGCCCTGGCGATGGTCGCCGCGGCGCGCGGCTATCCGTTCGTGGCGGTGATGACCGAGACCTTCTCGATCGAGCGCCGCAAGCTGATGCGTGCCTATGGCGCGAAAGTGATCCTGACCCCGGCCGCCGAGCGCGGCACCGGCATGGTGCGCAAGGCCGCCGAGCTGGCCGAGAAGCACGGCTGGTTCCTCGCCCGCCAGTTCGACAACCCGGCCAACCCGGCCTACCACCGCAACACCACTGCGCCGGAAATCCTGCGCGACTTCGCCGGCAAGCGGCTCGACTATTTCGTCACCGGCTGGGGCACCGGCGGCACCCTCAGCGGCGCCGGCCAGGTGCTGAAGCTGGCGCGCCCGGAGCTGAAGATCATTACCTCCGAACCCGCCGGCGCTTCGTTGTTGAGCGGCAACGCCTGGCAGCCGCACAAGATCCAGGGCTGGACCCCGGACTTCGTGCCGGGCGTGCTCGACCGCGGCGTCGCCGACGAAATCCGCCCGGTCGACGACGTCACCGCGCGCGACACCGCGCGCCGTCTGGCCGCCGAGGAAGGCGTATTCGTCGGCATCTCCGCCGGCGCCACCGTCGCCGCCGCCTTGCAGGTCGCCGAACAGGCGCCGGAAGGCACGGTGCTGCTGGCGATGCTGCCGGACACCGGCGAGCGTTATCTGTCGACCTTCTTGTTCGAAGGCGTGGCCGAAGGTTCCGACGACGAGTGGCTGGCTTCCCTGGACCAACAGGAGTCGGCCGCGGCTTGAGCAACAGGCGGGGCGGAGCCGAGCGCGGCCCCCCGGCGCGCACGTGCCGCCGCGTCGGGACGGCTTCGCGCCGGCCCCGCCCCGCGCTTCTTATGCAGCAACGCGCCACGCGGCAACGCGTGGCGGCGGCGACCGGGCACCCGTAGGGCGGGGCTCACGACGGCGGGACGCCGGAAGCAGCGGTGGCGACTGCATCCGGAACAACGTCGGCGTGGGCTTCGCCCTACATCTCTTGGAAGCAGCGCACCGGCCTTCTGCCGCTTGCGGCGACCGAAGGAGGGCACCCCTGAGAAGTAGCCCGCGGGCCGGACGAGGGCGTTGGAGGCGGTGCCTGCAAATGCGGGCGAGCACCGCTGGCCGCCGTTGCATCCCGCGCGCCCTCACCCCGACCCCGCTCCCGCGGACGGAAGGGGCTCAAAGCACAGGCAGCGGCCGGCCCTTCTCCCGCTTGCGGCGCCCATGGATTCACCCCCGGACCGCGGACGTTTACCCTGTGCGCTTGCGGCACCCGCCGCACGGAGCAGGCATGACCCAGTCCCACCCCACCGATCGCGACCTCGCCCGTCTGAACTGGGCGCGCGCCGCGACCGGCGACGACCGCCTCGAACTCGTACGCGCCTCGTTCGACGCCGGTTTCCGCAGCTACTGGCGCGGCGCGACCGGTGTCTGCGCCGACCGGGACCAAACCCGGAACACCGTCATCGTGATGGACTCGCCGCCCGAGCTCGAGGACGCGCGCCCCTGGCTGCGCATGCGCGAGGTCCTGCTCGCCGGCGGCGTGCGGGTGCCGGAGGTGCGGGCGCAGGATCTCGAACACGGCTTCCTGCTGCTCGAAGACCTCGGCCGCGACACCTATCTGCAGGTGATCGAGGAGAGCAACGCCGACGCCCTGTTCGACGACGCTTTCACTCAGTTGCTCAAGATCCAGGCGCTGCCCTGCCCCGACGACCTGCCCCCTTACGACGAGGCCTTCCTCGCGCGCGAGCTGCGCCTGTTCGACGAATGGTTCCTCGGCCGCCACCTCGGCATCGAGCTGAGCTGCGGCGACCTGGAGCAACTCGACCTGGCCTATCGGCGCATCCTCGACAACGTGCTCGCCCAACCCCAGAGTTTCGTGCACCGCGACTTCATGCCGCGCAACCTGATGCCGGTGCCCGGCGGCGTGGCGGTGATCGATTTCCAGGGCGCCCTGCGCGGGCCGATCGCCTACGACCCGATCAGCCTGTTCCGCGATGCCTTCCTGAGCTGGCCGGAAGCGCGCGTCGAGGCCTGGCTGGCGCGCTATCACGCGCGGGCCACCGCCGCCGGCATTCCGTTGCCGGAGCTCGCGCGTTTCCGCCGCGACGCCGACTTCGCCGGCCTGCAGCGCCACATCAAGATCCTCGGCCTGTTCGCGCGCCTGCACCATCGCGACGGCAAGCCGAAGTACCTGGCGGACGCGCCGCGCTTCCTCGGCTACCTCGACGTGGTCCTGTCGCGTTATCCGGAGCTGGCGCCGCTGGCCGACATCGTCGAACGCTACGTGCGCCCGGCCCTGACCGCGGCCGATGCGGCCAACGCTGTCGAGGCGGCCGAGGCGGCCGGCTCGGCATGAAGGCGCTGATCTTCGCCGCCGGCCTCGGCGAGCGCATGCGCCCGCTGACCCTGCACACGCCCAAGCCCCTGCTCAGCGCGGGCGGCAAGCGCCTGATCGAATGGCATCTGGAAAAATTCGCCGCGCTCGGCATCGACGAAGTCGTGATCAACACCAGTTGGCTCGCGCCGCAGTTCCCCGAGACCCTCGGCGACGGCGCGCGCTGGGGCCTGCGCCTGCGCTATTCCTACGAAGGGCCGACTCCGCTGGAAACCGGCGGCGGCATGCTGCAGGCGCTGTCGTTGCTGCAGGAAGGCGCCGACCCGCAGGCGCCGTTCCTGGTCGCCAACGGCGACATCTGGACCGACTACGACTTCGCCGCGCTGCCGCGCGACTTCGACGGCGACGCGCACCTGCTGCTGGTCGACAATCCGGCGCAGCATCCGCACGGCGATTTCCGTCTTGAGGACGGACGGCTGCATAACCACGGGGAGCCGCGCCTGACCTATTCCGGCATCGGGCTGTATCGTGCGTCCCTGTTCGCCGATTGGCGCGCCCGGCTCGGCGAGGCCGCCGGCGCGCAGCTGCAGCCGCCGCGCTTCAGCACCGTGCCGCTGCTGCGCGCCGCCGCCGACGCCGGTCGGTTGAGCGGATCGCACCATCGCGGCCGCTGGACGGATGTCGGCACGCCCGAACGCCTGCAGCAACTCGACGCCGCGCTGGCTGCGGCGGCGCACGGCTGAACGCAACACGCGACTTATCGCGCGGCCTGAACCACCGCAGCCACTCCTCCCTGCGAACTGGAACCCCATGACCGCCGTCAACCTCACCAAGACCAGCAAGTTCCTCAGCCTGGTGCTGCGCCACGAACCCGACGCGATCGGCCTGAGCCTCGACGGCAACGGCTGGGCCGACATCGACGAGCTGATCCGCCTGGCCAACGCCGCCGGCAAGCCGGTGACGCGCGCGTTGATCGACGAAGTCGTGCGCGACAACGACAAGCAGCGCTTCGCGATCAGCGACGACGGCACGCGCATCCGCGCCAACCAGGGCCACTCGATCGAGGTCGACCTGGCGCTGACCGCTCTGGCGCCGCCGGCGGTCCTCTATCACGGCACCGCGACCCGCTTCGCCAAGTCGATCCGCAACCTCGGCCTGGTCAAGCAGAGCCGCCAGCACGTGCACCTGTCGTCCGACCCGGACACCGCGATCAAGGTCGGCAGCCGCCACGGCAAGGCCCTGGTGCTGTCGATTCGCGCCGGCGACATGCATGCGCGCGGCCTGAGCTTCTTCCAGTCCGCCAACGGCGTCTGGCTGACCGACGCGGTCGCGCCGGAATTCATCGACTGGCCCGAGCAGGCTTGAAGCGATGCGGCTGCGCGCGATCCAGGGCGACATCACCACCCTGAGCGTCGACGCGATCGTCAACGCCGCCAATTCCTCCCTGCTCGGCGGCGGCGGCGTCGACGGTGCGATCCATCGCGCGGCCGGCCCCGCGCTGGTGGCCGAATGCCGCTTGCTCGGCGGCTGCGAGACCGGCGAAGCCAAACTCACCCGCGGTTATCGGTTGCCGGCGCGTCACATCATTCACACCGTCGGCCCGGTCTGGCGCGGCGGCGAGCACGGCGAACCCGAGCTGTTGGCCGCGTGCTATCGCAACTGCATGTCGGTGGCGGCGCGGCATGGATTGGCCAGCATCGCCTTCCCCTGCATCAGCACCGGCATCTTCGGCTACCCCGCCGACGCGGCCGCGCGGATCGCGGTGGACACGGTGCGGGCGCAGGCCGCAACCAGGATCGACGAAGTCGTGTTTTGTTGTTTCTCCGATGCGGATCGCAGGTTGTACGAGGGGTTGTTGGAGTGAGTTGCGTCTCGGTGCGGCCGACGGGTCCACTGCAGGATGGCATTGCAGGGGCTCGCCTTTGTAGGAGCGACGCGAGTCGCGACTGCGACCTCGCACAATCGCGCCGATTCTGGCCTCAGCCTGGGTCAGGGTAGGAGCGAGGCAAGCCGCGACCGCCATGCCTCATTCCGTGCCGTCTTCGGGCGTGCATCCTGTAGGAGCGGCGTGAGCCGCGACCGTGGACGCGCCGAGGCACCAAGGCTGATGTCGCTCATCGAAGCGGTCTGCTTTCGCCAGGGGTAGGAGCGGCGCAAGCCGCGACATCGCTGCGGCGGTCTTGCGGCGTCTCTCTCTTAAGCAAGATCAAGATCAAGATCAAACCCAAAGCTTCCGCCACTAAAGCGGCGGGTTACTTTCTTTTGTCTAAAGCAACAAAAGAAAGGTAACCAAAGAAAAATGCTTCTTTTTGAATCACCAGCCCGCACGATCGGCGCATACGCAGGGATTTTTCATACGGGACATCCTTGTCCCGATGAAAAACGGCCCGCATCCCTGCGGGCCGCCCTTTGGGTCTTCGATTGCCTTCGCTAGTGCGAGGCGGCGCACAGCAATGACCTAGGCAAAAGCACAGCCACCGCCACGCATGCGAGCCACGTCCTCTGTAGGAGCGACGTAAGTCGCGATCGCGGAATGCGCAGAAGCAACAAGGCCACCGCCCTTTATCGAAGCGGCGTGCTCTCGCCGGGGTAGGAGCGGCGCAAGCCGCGACCGCGATTTTCGGCCGGCGACGCAGGCGATCGGAGTTGCGTAGTCGCGGCTTGCGCCGCTCCTACCCAAGAGCAACGACGGTCGTTGCCGTTGCGATTGTGGTGCTTTGATCTGCTTTGTCGCTTTGCCGGTCAAAAGCAGACCCGGAGGGCGGCCCGCAGGGATGCGGGCCGTGCGCAAGCAGGCCATGGATGGCCTGTCTCGAGCATCCCTGCGCCGGCATCGATCGTGCGGGGCTTGTGCCCTTGCAAGGAGAAGCACTTTTCTTTGGTGACTTTCTTTTGTTGCTTTGGACGAGAAAGTTACCCGCACCCTTTAGGGGGCGGAAGCTTTGCTCTTGATCCAAAGTTACGCAGCAAGGCGCTACAACGCGGTCGCGACTTGCGTCGCTCCTACCCTAACGGGCCACCGTCGGCATCGGCGCGAGATCGAGGGCATCGCGGCGCGAGAACCAAACCGCAACCGACAGTGGGTTCCGGATTGAATCGGCGAAGGCCGGGTCGAATCGGACCGAGTCGAAATCCAACCGACCGCCCCAACCCCACACACCACGCCCCTACTCCGCCCCCAGGGTCTGCCGCAAAAACGGCACGGTGATTCGCCGCTGCGCCGCGAGCGAGGCGCGGTCGAGTTTGTCGAGCAGGGCGGTCAGGCCGCCCAGATCGCGGTCGACGCGCTTGAGCAACCAGTCCAAAGCGGCTTCTTCCAGGGCCAGGCCGCGGCGCTGGGCGCGCTGGCGCAGGACTTCGCCGCGGCCGGCGTCGTCGAGCGGGGTCAGCACGATGCGGGTGCATTGCGACAGGCGCGAGCGCAGGTCGGGCAGGCTCAAGGGGAGTTCGTCGGGGTTGTCGCGCGCGGCGTAGATCAGCGATGCGCCGGCGGCGCGCGCGCGGTTGTGGGTGTCGAACAGGGCGATCTCGTCGTCGCGGTCGCCGGCGATCGCTTCGATACCGTCGAGCGCCAGCAGGTCGTTGCCTTCGAGTGCGTACAGCGCATCGCGCAGGCGGCCGGCGGCGGCCTGCAACGGCAGGTAAGCGGCGCGGCGGCCGGCCGATTCGGCGGCAGCGCAGGCGGCCAGCAACAGATGGGTCTTGCCCACTCCGGCCGGTCCGGCCAGATACACCCAGTCGGCGCCGGTCGGGTCGAGGTAACCCGCGGTCTCCTGAGTCTGGGTGGCCAGGGCGCGCAGTTGCGCGATCGCGCCCTCGGGCGCGTCGACGTAGGTATCCAAACGCTGGTCCGGCGGATAGCGCAGGGCCAGCGGCAACTGCGGCACGCTCACTGCGGTTCGCGCTCCGCGCGGTCGCCCTGCTCCGCGCTCTTGTTCGGCGCGCTCTTGTCCGGCCCGTTCTTGTTCGGCCCGTTTTTGTTCGACGCGGGCGCGGCCTTCGGCACGACCGGCGTGGACGCCGGGTCGAGCAGGATGGTCGGGTGATCGCCGGCGTACAGGCGGCTGTGGGTGTAGCGTTCTTGCGCGTAACGCAACAGCACGTTGGCGACGGCGGCGACCGGCAGGGCCAGCAGCATGCCGAGGAAACCGAACAGGGTGCCGCCGGCGAGCACGGCGAAGATCACCGCGACCGGATGCAGGCCGATCCGGTCGCCGACCAGCTTCGGCGTCAGCCAATAGCTTTCGATGACCTGGCCGACGCCGAACACGGCGAGCACGCCGGCCACGTATTTCCAGTCGCCGTACTGCACCAGCGCGGCGATCACGCCGAGGATGATGCCGCTGGCCGGGCCGAGGTAAGGCACGAAGGTCAGCAGGCCGGCGATGATGCCGATCAGGATGCCCAGATCCAGGCCGACCGCCCACAGGCCGAGGCCGTACATCACGCCGAGCGCCAGCATCACCAGGAACTGGCCGCGCAGGAAAGCGCCGAGCACGTCGCTGGACTCCTTGGCCAGGCGGCTCGCGGTGGCGAGGTGGGCGCGCGGAATCAGCGAGGCGACGCGGTCGACCAGCACGTCCCAGTCGCGCAGGAAGAAGAAGGTCAGCACCGGCAGCAGGGCGATGTTGGCGATCAGGCCCATGATCGCGAAGCCCGAACGCGACAGATAACCCAGCAGGGTGGTCGCGACGCCGCCGGCGCGCTCCCAGTTGCCGCGGACCAGCTCGATCAGGTGATTGAGATCGAGCCAGTTGCTGATCTCGAAACCGGTGCGCTGCTCCAGCCACGGCAGCGCGGTGCCGGTGAACCATTCGCGATAGCGCGGCAGCGACACGATCAGGGTAGAGATCTGGCGTTCGATCAACGGCACCAGGATCACCAGCACCAGGATCACCAGCAAGGCCATCAGCCCGAACACCAGCGACACGGCGACGTTGCGCGAGCGGCCGGTGCGTTCGAGCCGGTCGACCAGCGGATCGCCGAGCCAGCCGAGCATCGCGGCGATCACGAACGGCGTCAGCACCGGCGCGAGCACCCACAGCAACCAGCATGCGCCCAGGCCGAGCGCGGTCCACTGCAGGCGCCGCAGGAACAGCGCGATGTCTTCCAACGGGGCACGTTCCATGCGTCAGTGCAGCCGGTACACGGGCGGCTGGCCTTCGAGGCCTTCCAGCGCCTCGAGGGTGTCGCCGCTGTCGGCCATGCGCTTCAGGCCGGGCAGGCCGGAAATCAGGTCGAGGTCGAATTCGACGCTGTCGGGCGTGGCGCGGATCGGAGTCATCTTGCGGATCACCGCCAGCCCCTGCAGATAGCCGGACAGGCGGATGTAGTCGTCGGCGCTGCGCAGGGTGGTGAACACCACCCGGTAGACGCCGGCCGGACCGGCCGCGCTGCGCTTGGCGTAGCGCTTCATCAGCGCGTCGGCCGCGCCGTCGGCGCCGCCGGCCATGACCTTGCGCGCGTCGGGATCGGTGTTGGACCAGCTGCCCAGCACCTTGCCGCCGTCGACGAAGGTCCAGTCGCCCTTCCAGCCGCCGGTCTTGACCCGGTAGACCTTGCCGATCAGCTGCATCGGCGGGCTGTAGCGCGAGGACGCGCGGGCCACCGCGGCGGCGTCGCCGCGCCAGATGGCGCCGACGCTGGCCTGTTCGGCGGCGCTGCCGTTCGGCAGGCCGAGGCGGTAGCCGCGGTCGATCGCACGGTTCAGCGCCGAACGCGCGGCGTTGACCTGGGGCAGGCCGACCAGGCGCGGGCCGCTGCCGTCGTCGATCGCCATCCACAGCACCGGCTTGGGGCGCGGCTGCGGCCAGATCGGCAGGCCGAGGGTCGAGGCCAGGCTTTCGACCTTGGCCTGGTCGAAATTGACCACCAGGGTGGTCTGGAAGGTCGGCGCGCCGGTCGAGCGCGACACGCCCTCGTCCTGGCGGTAGTCGTAGCCGGTCACGTACTCCTTGGCCCGGCGCAGTTCCTGGCCGACCCCCGGCCGGCTGGCCGCGGCGCGGTCGCCGGACATCTTGCCCAGCACCTGGGCCAGGGCACGCGCCATTGCGCCGTTGCGCTCGGCTTCGCCCTGGCCGTTGACCTGGACCTCGGCCGAATACGGACCCGCCGCCTCGGCGCGGTCGCCCTCGACGCGCTGCGCCGCGGCGGCAAAGCTCGCCAGCATCAGCGCTGCGATCACAAAACTCCGGATTGCCCGAACCATCGCCATCCTTAACTGTATGTAGAAAAACGGGCGTCCCGCTCGCCGTTCCAGCGCGAACCGGACCACCGGCCCGGCATCGTTGCGGCTGGACCCACCACCGCGGGCGAAGGCCCTGCCCTCGCCCACCCTCGCCTCCTGCTTCGGTCCGGCGGTCGCGGGTGCGGCCCGCCGACGGTGCTCAAGGTCCGAAATGTTGCCGTAGTGGGGCCGGCGCGTCCATTCGCGCGCCTGAACGGACCGCTTCAGGCAACGCCCGCCGCAGCCCTGGCGGAGGCCCCGCATCGCCTTGGCGGAGGCCCTGCGCGGCTTTGGCGGAGGTTCTGCGCAGCCCCCGGCGCGGCCGGGCTGCGGGTCGAACCGGTTCGGACGCCCCATGGCTGCTAAAATCCCACGTTTCCTTCCGCGACCGCCGGGGCCGCCGTGACCGCATCTCCTTCCGACACCTCCCCCAAGCCGCTGACCTACCGCGACGCGGGCGTCGACATCGACGCCGGCAATCAGGTCGTCGAACGCATCAAGCCCTTAGTCAAGCGCAGCTTCCGTCCCGAGGTGATGGGCGGCCTGGGCGGCTTCGGCGCCTTGTTCGACCTGTCCGGCAAATACCGCGAGCCGGTCCTGGTCTCGGGCACCGACGGCGTCGGCACCAAGCTCAAGCTGGCCCAGCAGCTCAACCGCCACGACACCATCGGCATCGACCTGGTCGGCATGTGCGTCAACGACGTGCTGGTGCAGGGCGCCGAACCGCTGTTCTTCCTCGACTACTTCGCCACCGGCAAGCTCGACGTCGACACTACCGTGGCCGTGGTCGGCGGCATCGCCAAGGGCTGCGAGCTCGCCGGCTGTGCGCTGATCGGCGGCGAAACCGCGGAAATGCCCGACATGTACCCGCCGGGCGAATACGACCTGGCCGGCTTCACCGTCGGCGCGGTCGAGAAGTCGCAGTTGCTCGACGGCGCGCGCGTGCGCCGCGGCGACGTGCTGATCGGCATCGCCTCGAGCGGCCCCCACTCCAACGGTTATTCGCTGATCCGCCGGATCTTCGATCGCGCCGGCCGTCCGGGCGACGTCGCCGTCGGCGGCGTGCGCCTGATCGACGCGCTGATGGAACCGACCGCGCTGTACGTCAAGCCGGTGCTGGAGCTGCTGCGCGCCAACGGCGGCGAGCACCGGATCCACGCCATGGCCCACATCACCGGCGGCGGCCTGACCGAGAACATCATCCGGGTGATCCCCGACGGCCTGGGCCTGGACATCCGCACCGCCACCTGGACCCTGCCGCCGGTGTTCGACTGGCTGCAGCGCGAAGGCGCGGTGCCGCGCGAGGAAATGTGGCGCACCTTCAACTGCGGCATCGGCTTCGTGCTGGTGGTTCCGGAAGAAGCGGTCGCCGCGACCGAGCGCGACCTGCAGCGCCTGGGCCTGTCGCACTGGCGCATCGGCGAAGTCGTCGCCCACTCCGACGGCGAGCGCGTGCACATCGGCTGAGCCGCGCGCACGATCGCGATACCCCAACGGCGGGCCTCGGCCCGCCGTTTCTTTTTGCCTGCTGCCGTGCCCGCCGCCGCGCCGGTTCTCCGGCCGATTCCCTTACCCGCCGCGCTCGGGTAGCGTGTGACGGGCCGCTCACTCCATAGACCCCGCACCCGATGACCGCAACGCCGGCAGGACGCACGAGCGTCGCCAAGAAATTCGCCCTGACCGTGGTGTTGACGGTATTCGCGCTGACCTGGATCGACCCGACCAGCCCGTTCGAACAAGGCATGCACAGCGTGCTGACCGTGCTCGGCTTGGTGTGGCTGTGGCGCCACGACCGCCGCTGGCCGCTACGCGACGGGCACTACCTCGCGATCTGCGCCTTCATGGTCGCGCACTGCCTCGCCGCGCGCTGGCTGTATTCCTACGTGCCCTACGACCAGTGGATCCAGTCGCTGACCGGCGGCTGGTCGCTGGATCGCGCGTTCGGCTTCGAGCGCAATCACTTCGACCGCCTGATCCACTTTCTGTACGGCGTCTGCTTCGCCCCGGCCGTGCGCGAATACCTGCGCCAGCGCTGGCCGGCGCTGTCGCCGCGCCAGGCCTTCGTGCTCGCGGTGGCCGCGATCATGTGCACCAGCCTGGTCTACGAATGGATCGAGTGGGCGATCGCGCTGAGCATGTCGCCGGAAGCCGCCGAGTCCTACAACGGCCAGCAGGGCGATGTCTGGGACGCCCACACCGACATGTTTCTTGCGACACTGGGTTCGCTGGCGGCCTGGCCGCGCGCGCGGCGCTGACGATCACGATCCGAGCAAGCCCCCGGGGAAGCCATGTCCGAGTTCGATCCCACCGCCGACCGCCATGCCACCGCGACGGATGCGGCCGATGCGGCCGATGCCTCGCAACTGCATACGCTCAGTGTCCTCTACTACGTGTTGGGCGGGCTCAACGCCTTGATGCTGTCGCTGACCCTGCTGTTGGTCGGCGCCGTGGTGGTGCTCGCGGCGCGGGAGCCCGACTCGGCATCCGCGCCGGCCGCCGCGACGGTAGCCGCGTCCGGCGATGCGACGATGGTGACGAGCATCGCCCTGCTCATCTACCTGGCCGTCTTCCTCCTCAGTGCGGTCTGCGCCGTGCTGCAGTTCATGACCGCGCGGCGTCTGCGCGAACGCCGCAGTCTCCGCTTCTGCCAGGTCGCCGCCGGCCTGAGTTGTCTGTCGGTGCCGCTCGGCACCTTGCTCGGCGCGTTCACCTTCGTCGTCCTGGCGCGTCCGTCGGTGCGGGCGCGGTTCGCCGCGCGCGACTGATTCGCCCCGTCGCCGCAAACCCGGAATGCGGCCGTAGCCTCTCACCCAGGAGATCCATCCATGAACCACGTCCCCGCCGCAGCCGCCGCCGAAAACCCGCAGGACGCGTCGCAGCTCAAGACCCTGAGCATCCTGCACTACGTGTTCGCCGCGCTGTATCTGCTGCCACTGCTGATGGCCTTTCTGTACGTCTTCATGGGGGTCGCGATTCTCAAGGGCGGCATCCACAGCCAACCCGGCGACGAGGTCGGCGGCTGGGTGCTGATCGGCGTCGCCGTGGCGCTGTTCCTGGTCGCCGTTATCGGCGGCAGCCTGACCTTCCTCGCCGGGCGTCGCCTCAGCCAGCGCCGCGGCCGCACGCTGTGCATGGTCGTCGCCTGCATTTCCTGCCTGTCGGTGCCGCTGGGCACCGCCTTGGGCGTGTTCAGCCTGATCGTATTGAGCCGGCCTTCGGTGAAGGCCTTGTTCGGCGAACGCTAGAAGCTTTCGAATGGGAGCGGCCATGCTGCGATACAGCGACGGACTCGAGGTCAGGCTCGGCGATCGGGTGCTGTCCTACGAACTCAATCGCGGCCGGATCGTGGCGCTGATCGACCGTGGCGAGTATTCGGCGAAGTTCCCGCAAGCCGAATGGGACTACCTCGAACGCGGCGTGCTGGTCGAAACCGACTTCGGCGGGCTGGTGCACTACCCGAACGGTTTCAAGCACGACGAGTTGTCCCTGATCGACCGGGCGCCGGACCCCGAATAGACCCGGCGCACCGTCGCTGCCGGCTGGATGTCGCCCGATTGGCCGCGCTGGACGATCGCAGGCCTCACAATGCAGCGTATCGATCCGTCCCCTGACGGCTCGCAATTTATCGGCAGGAGTGAATCGATGGGTGCATGGGGCATTGCCACGTTCGACAACGACGACGCGGCGGACTGGCTGGCCGAATTGTCCGATCACCAAAGCCTGGCCCTCGTTCGCGAGACTATCGCCGCCGCGCTGGAGGCGGACGGCTACCTGGAAGCGCCGGAAGCTTCGAACGCGTTGGCCGCCTGCGAACTGATCGCCGCCGCGATCGGGCGTCCCTCGGCCGCGGCGCGCAAGCAGGAGACGTTGACCCACTGGATCGCGCACCGCAGGCCGTCGCCGGATGCAGCGCTGATCGCCGATGCGCTGCGCAGCATCGACCGCGTGCTCGGCCCGGAGTCGGAACTGCGCGAGTTATGGGAAGAAACCGAGGACTACGCCGCATGGCAGGCCGACGTCGCCCAACTGCGGTCGCGGCTGTCGCATTGACGCCTCGCCGTCGGCCGTGGCTCTCGGCGGCTTCCTCCCTCGAACTGCGCGCCGATCCAAACGCGGGCTATGGCGGCCTGACCCGCCATAGCCCGCTGCGCCCAGTCCGTTGGCTCCCCCGTCGGACCGACCGCACCCGCCTGGGCCGCGCGTTGCGCGCGGCGCCATCGACCGCGCCGGGCCGTCCTTGGCCGACGCGGGGCGGGCGGCATGTCCCTATGCCTCATCGCCGGCCCGGCGATCGCGGCCTGCGCTCCCGCCCGTGAGACTCGCTGGAGTCGCGGGACGTGCACGCGCGATCGCGGCGGGCCGCGAAGCTCATCGCCTGCCGATGCTCACCACAGATCGTTGACGATCTTCGAGCAGGCGCCGGCGGCCGGACCGGCGGCGGCCTGCGCCCCCGGGATCGCGCCGACCGCCACCGCACAGCCGGCGTCCGCGCCGACCACGCTGACGATCTGCAGCACCACCTGCCACCACTTGCGCTTGGCCTGGACCCGGCCGGCTTCCGGCTGCGCCTCATAGTGCGCGGCCCAGTACTCGAGCGAGTGGCGCGCGGTGCTGATCCCGCCGAGCACGGCCTGGCCCCCCTGGCTCTTCGGGTCCAGCTTGGCGATGGCTTCGCTTTCGATCTCGGCCAGGGCCTTGTCCATCTCGGCGGCCGACTGGGCCTGGCTCGACAACGCCGCATCGATGCGGGTCAGCAGGGCGTACTCGACCGTGCTGAAGTATTGGCGGTAGGGCGCGACGCGTTCTCCGAAGCTCGGCTCGCGCTGGGTCGGCAGGAACGGGGTGTAGCGGGCCACGAATTCTTCGGCGCTGCCTTCGGGGCGATAGCCGCACAGCACGACCAGGTCTTCCAGCTCCGAGCCCTTGCTGGCTCCGCCGGCCGCCTGCGCCATCAGGCAGCCGAGGTAGGCGTTGTGTTCGACCCCCACGTGGTCCATCGGATTGCCCGCCAGGGCCGGCGAGCACGCGCCCGCCACCGCGGCGGCCGCGATCCACTGGGTCAGACCGATTCGACGCTTGATACCCATCGCAATGTTTCTCCTTTGATTGAATGGAACGGGTGCTGGCGGCTGCCGGCCTTGCCGGCATCGCCGTCGATCTCGGCCATGCCTGGCCGATGGATCGGCCGCGTCGGCATGCGAACGGGCGGAAGCGCTGCCCGATGCGCATGCCGACGCGCCCTGTCGACGCGATCGCGGTGCGTCCGTCCGGTGGACGGGCCCGGCGTTGACCGGGCCGACACCGCGTCGGCGACGAGTCCATTTACCGTCGGCGCGGATCGATTTGCGAGGAACGTTCAGGGACCGAACCGGGACGCGGCGGGAACGTTTCGCGATCGGGGGCGGCGATGAACGAGCGGATCGCCAATGAGGTCACAGCACGAGCGTGCCGTACGACAAGTTCGCGCCGATTCGTTCCCGCTTTGGTCCCCGAATTGCTTGGACGCGGCTTCGGCGCGCTTCGTAGGCTGGGCCTCCATCGAGCTTCGCCTACAGGGGGCGGACATGCGTACGACACTCAAGGGATTCATTCTCGCGGCGGCGTTGTTCAACACCGCCGCCCTCGCCCACGACACCGACGGCGTCTGCGCACAGGAAGGCGCGCGCATGACCGTGGTCGGCTCGTTCAACTTCAGCTCGCAGGACCTGCTCGACTTCCAGCAGCGCGAACTGAGCGGCGGCATCCGGCTGCCCCCGGGCGGCATGTGCACGCCGAGCAGCTGCGGCATCGTCGACGACCACTGGGCGGTCGCGACCCGCCGCGCCTTCCAGTACTGCGAACAGATCGCCCCGGGCAGCATCGCCCAGGTCAGCTCGCCGACGACCTACAACGACGCCCTGCTGCACCACTCCGCCTACAGCTTCGGCCCGAACACCCCGAACCTGCAGGGCCTGTGCGTGCGTTGCCAGGTGCCCAGCGGTACGCCGATCAGGCCGACGAAAGCGACGCAGGGGGTGCGGCCGTAAGCGAGAGCCGCGGGTTGTAAGGACGCGAAACCGGCTATCCGCAAACGGCGACACACCTCGGCCGTAAGCGGCGAAACCGGCCCAGCGCCGTCCCCGCAAAAGCGGGAATCCGGAGACTTCACAGCCATGCCGGGGTAGAGCCCTGGATTCCCGCCTTCGCAGGGATGACGAATCGGGCAATCGCGCAAATCTGAACCCGCTGCGAGCTGAAGTCTCTACGGCCCGGCCAAGACGCACAGCGCCCGGCGTTCATGGATGCGCGAACCGATGGCTCGCAAGCGCATCCATTTCCCGTGCCGCCGCGCGCTGGTGGTGCGATCCGAGGGGGTCGGATCGACGAGCAAGGAGCCGCTCACACCAGCGCGTGGCGTCGCGTATAGGTCAGCACCGTATCGACGTGCTTCTGCAGCTCGGTGCGCACCGATTCCTCCAGCGGGCACTCGGCCAGCACGTAGTAGGCCGAGCGCAATACGTCGCGCCAGCGCGGCTGGCGCGGCAGCTTGGCCAGGCTCAGGTAACGCTCCATCGCTCGCGCCCGCAAGCGGCCGTCGTCGACGGTGACCCGCCAGATCCGGCTTTTCTCGGCCAGTTCCAGCCGGCCCTGGCCGGTGCTGCGTTCCCAGGCCTCCACCACCGCCAGCATCAGTTCGACCAGGGCGCGACGGAATGACGAGCGCATCGCCTCGTCGGCGGCGGCGCCCAGGGCCGAGCCGGCTTCGACGTCGGCCAACGCATCGGCAGCAGCCGCGTCGATGCGCAGCGGTTCCAGGCCGACGCGTTCGGCCTGCCCGGCAGCGAGTGGGTCCAGGCCGAGTACGATCAGGCCTTCGCCCTGCCCGGTCTCGCTGAGTTGCGCACGCAAGGCGTCGCCGTGGAGGCGGAAATCCAGGCGCTGCGACGCCGAGGACTCGTCGAGCCGCTCCAGGGCCTCGGCGAAACGCGCCCCGTCGGACTCGCCCAGCAGTTCGCCGAAGCCGCGGCCGGGCAGGCTGTCGCCAGCCTGGCCGAGCAATTGCCCGGCGCTGCGGTTGGCCGCGAGCACTTGGCCGCCGGCGTCGAGGATCAGCACCGCGTCGTCGCGGCTGTCGAGCGCGGCCTGCAAGCGCTTGCGGTCCACGCCGAGGTCGGCCGCGGCGCGGCGGTAATATTCCACTTCCTCGGCCAGGCGCGCCTGCCGCGCAGCTTCGGCAAGGCGGGCGCGCTGTTGCCGGCGTAGGAAGAACACCAGCAGCCCGAGCACGGCGGCCACCGCCGACACCGCGGTCAGCCACAAGGCCAGCGTGCGTTGCCGAAGACTGAGTGCGCGCACTTTGTTCTCGGCGGCGAGTGCGGCGATGGTGCGGTCGCGTTCTGCGGTCTCGAAGCGGACCTGCATCCATTTCATCTCGCGGTCGTAGCGCGCCTCGCGCAAAGTGCGCGCGGCGATTTCGGACTCGCGCAACGTCGCCAGCGCGCGCGGCCATTCGCCCAGAGCTTCGTAGGCATCGGCGAGTTCGGCCAACAGTGCCGGCCGGTCGCTGTCCTGCGCCGGCAGGCTCGACAAGGCATCGCTCAGGCGCAGTTGCGCCGCTCGCGCCTGTCCGGACAAACGTGCGGCCCGCGCGGCCTGCAATTGCAGCGGCGCCGGCGGCCGCACGCCGTCCTCGGCCGCCAGGGCGAGACCGCGCTCGGTCCAGTCGCGCGCCTTGGCCAGATCGCCGCGCAGGATCGCGGCGCGGCCGAGTTCGGCATGCACGCGCAACTGATAGGTGCGTTCGCCGGCTTTGACGAACGCGGCCAGGGCCTGCTCCAGCAGGGCTTCGGCGCGCTGCGTGTCGCCCGAATCCAAGGCCAGAACGGCCATGCTCTGCAGTACGTGCGCGGCTTCGATCGAGTTGCCGACGCGACGGAACTCGGCCAATGCCTGCTCATAGTGACGCGCAGCGTTGCCGGTCGCGCCGAGATCGCGATAGATGTCGGCGATGTTGTTGAGCACCGGCCCCAAGGCCGGCTCACGCGCGCCGCGCTGAATTTTCAGACTCGAAAGAAATGCCTGCAAGGCGCCGCGATAATCGCCGAGCCGGCGCAGCGAGGCGCCGATGTTATTCCAGCTCCTGGACTGCGCCGAGCGGTCTTCGTGGCGTTTGGCGATCTGCAGCGCGCGGTGAAACTTGCCCAGGGCTTCGACGGTGCAGTCCTGGCGATAATCGAGCACGCCGCGACGGCGTACGAGTTCGTAATCGACCTGCCAACCGGCGTCGGGGCCGGCGACGGCCTGCGCGCAATCGAGCGCACCGGCCGCGCCTGCGAAATCGCCGCCGCGCGAGCGCTGGTCTCCGGCCTGGTAGAGCGCGGCGAGCGCATGGGCACGATCGCCGCCGGGCGCCAGGCCATAGCGCCGCAGGCACTCGTTCGCCTTGGGCAGCGTCGCAGCCGGCTGCGACGGTCGGCATGCCGCGTTTGCGTCGGCCTGCGCAGCCGCCGCCGGCACGTGCAACAGGAAGCCGCTCAGTAACGCGAACGCCCAACACCTCGAACTGTCCTTGCCCACGCCCCGCTCCCGGCTGCCGCTCTGGGCAGCTTTGCCCATCCTGTCGCGAAGCGGAAGCGATGGGGTTGCGGAAAGTCTTCATCGATCCAATTCATTTAGCGCACCCGGTCACACTGGCCATGGACTCGATCGACACCCGCGCAGACGTGGCGCCGCTGGTCTGCGCCGCCCAGACTTCACACTGACAGCCGGCACGGGCCGCGGCCTCGAGACCGGATGGTCGCGGCGGCGCCCTGGCGAGCGGCGATCCCCGGCCCACCCTCGGCAACGACACGAGCACAAGCCAGGACACGCCCGGCTTCCTGCGCATGCCCTCTCCACCTCCTCTTTCACCGCCCCCAACCGCCAGATCGCGCACCCGGCGAATCGCTTAAAATGCCGGCCTGTCTCGACCTGATGGCCCGCAATGTCCCAGCCGCTTCCCCGGATCGCCGTCCTCGCATCGGGCCGCGGCAGCAATCTGCAGGCCGTGCTCGACGCCATCGGCGCCGGCCGGCTGGCCGCCGAGGTGGTCGGGGTGTTCTCCGACAAACCCGGCGCGGCCGCGCTGGAGCGCGTGCCCGAGGCCCTGCGCTGGTCGGCCCCGGCGAAGGCCTACCCGAGCCGGGAGGCCTTCGACGCCGATCTCGCCGACGCCGTCGCCGCCAGCCGGCCCGATTGGATCCTCTGCGCCGGTTACCTGCGCATCCTCGGCGACGCCTTCGTCGAACGCTTCCGCGGCCGCACCATCAACATCCATCCCTCGCTGCTGCCGAAGTTCCGCGGCCTGCACACCCACGCCCGCGTCCTCGCCGAGGGCGAGCGCGAGCACGGCGCCAGCGTGCACTTCGTCATTCCCGAACTCGACGCCGGCGCGGTCATCGCCCAGGCCGTCGTCGCAATCGAACCCGGCGACACGCCCGAGGCCCTGGCCCAGCGCGTGCTCGGCGTCGAGCATCCGCTCTTGCTCGCGGTCATGCGACTGGCCGCCAGCGGCCGCCTGGCTGAACACGGCGCAACCGTCACCCTCGACGGTCATCCGCTATTTACGCCGCTGCGTTTAGATTTCGCCGGCGATCTGACCCACCCGGCCACCGGCCTCGCGGCCTGAACGCCGCGCCCCGCGCAGGGGTCCAACGCGTTTCGCACACGCGGTCCACGCGCCGCCAATCGAGCCCTCCAGGATCCCCGCGTTGCCCATGAAGTCCTCTCTGCCCCTGTTCATGGCCGTGCTGATCGGCGCGGCTCTTCCCGGCAGCGCCGCCGCGCTGGAACCGTTCGTGGCCAATTACCAGGTCTTCAACAGCGGCAAGGCGCTCGGCGATGCGACCATGCAGGTCAAGCCCGAGGGCGGCCACTGGCGGATCGACCTGAACATCCATGCCGAGCGCGGCATGATGGGCCTGGCCGGCGCCGCCGCGCAGCAAAGCACCTTGTTCGAGACGGTCGGCGACGGCTACCGCCCGCTCAGCCAGACCATGGTCCGCAAGGTGTTGTTCTCCAAGCGCACGATCACCGGCGTTTACGACTGGAACAAGCGCACCGCGCAGTGGAGCGGCGACGTCAAGGAGCACCGGCGCAAGCCGATCCCCCTGGCCGACGGCGACATGAGCGGCCTGCTGATCAATCTCGCCGTGGTCCGCGACGCTCAGCCCGGCAAGACGCTGAATTACCGCTTCGTGGATTCCGGCCGTGCCCGCCCCCATCAATACCTGGTGGCCCAGGAGCTGGAAGGCGTCAAGGTCGACGACATGAGCTTCAACGCGATGCGCGTCAACCGCGTGCAGAGCGGCAACGAGGAAACCTCGATCTGGGTGGTCGACGGCGTTCCCACCCCGGTGCGCATCCTGCAGCGCGAAAATGGCCAGGACACGTACGATCTGCGTCTGGTCGAATACAAAGGAGTCAACGAATAAATGACGACCCACACGAACAGTCGAATCCGCAAGGTTCGTTTTGCCTTGCTCGCTGCCGCGCTGGCCCTGGCCAGCGCCCCGGCGCTCGCGATCAAGCCGTTCAGCGCCGACTATTCGGCCAGCTACATGGGCATGCAGGGCAACGGCCGCATGACCGTCGCCGCCGCCGGCGCGAACCGCTGGAAGTACAGCCTGGCGGTGACCAGTCCGCTGGCCAATCTGCAGCAGTCGACCGTGTTCGAGGAAAAGGCCGGCCAGTTGCGCCCGATCAGCGGCAGCGACAGCAGCAAGGTGCTGACCAAGAACAAGAACAAGAGCGCGAGCTACGACTGGGCGCGCGGCGTCGCCACCTGGACCGGCGACGTCAAGCCCGACCGCGCCGGCCCGATCAAGCTGCAGGCCGGCGACCTGGACGCGTTGTTGATCAACCTCGCGCTGGTGCGCGACGCCTCCTCCGGCAAGCCGTTGAGCTACCGCATGGTCGAGGACGGCCGGGTCAAGCAGTTGACCTACACCGTCGAAGGCAAGGAAGCGATCACCGTCGGCGGCAAGTCGCAGCAGGCGACCAAGCTCGTCAGCAAGAACGGCGACAAGGAGACCATCGCCTGGGTGGTCCCCGGCATGCCCGTGCCGGCGCGCATCCTGCAGCGCGACAAGGGCGCCGACGCGATCGACCTGCGCGTGCAATCGGTGCGCTGAGCCTGCCCCGCCGCGCCGGCATGGCCGCGATGCGCGAGAGCCCCGCTTCGGCGGGGCTTTTTGTTGGCGGAAGATGGATCGGGAGTGCGTCGAGAGCCTGGGCACTCCTTCCGCAGAGGGATTCGACTTGGCAGCGCGACCGGGAGATTCGCTCCGCTTTATAACGGCAACTTTCGCCGAACGCAGAGCAAACGCCCCCCGCCAGCCGATTTCATCGGCACACGAACAACGCAAGGCGCAGCCCCTTTGCAAGGGAGGCGAATCATTGCGGCCGCCTCGCCCCCGGGGGTAATTACCAAGGGAAACGGACGGTCGCGAGGGCGTCGAGAAACGCCCGCTTACACCCGGCGGATCTTCGCGCCCAGCTTGGACAGCTTGGCTTCGATGTTTTCGTAGCCGCGGTCGAGGTGGTAGATGCGGTCGATGGTGGTTTCGCCCTGCGCCACCAGACCGGCCAGGATCAGCGAGGCCGAAGCGCGCAGGTCGGTCGCCATCACCGGGGCGCCGCTGAGCTTGGGCACGCCTCGGATCACCGCGGTGTGGCCGTCGACGCGGATGTCGGCGCCCAGGCGCAGCAGTTCGTTGACGTGCATGAAGCGGTTTTCGAAGATCGTCTCGTTGATCACGCCCACGCCTTCGGCCACGCAGTTGAGCGCCATGAACTGCGCCTGCATGTCGGTCGGAAACGCGGGATACGGCGCGGTCACCATGTCGATGGCGCGCGCGCGGCGGCCGCCCATGTCGAGGGTGATGCGGTCGCCGTCGACTTCGATCTGGGCGCCGGCGTCGCGTAGCTTGTCGAGTACCGAGTCCAGCGTGTCGGCACGGCTGTGGGTGACGGTGACGCGGCCGCCGGTCATCGCCGCGGCGACGAGGAAGGTGCCGGTCTCGATGCGGTCGGGCAATACGTCGTGGCTGCCGCCGTGCAATTTTTCGACGCCATGCACGACGATGCGGCCGCTGCCGGCGTTCTCGACCCGCGCGCCGAGCGCATTGAGGCAGTCGGCCAGGTCGACGATCTCGGGCTCCATCGCGGCGTTTTCGAGCACGCTGGTGCCCTCGGCGAGCACCGCGGCCATCAGCACGTTCTCGGTGCCGGTGACGGTGACCACGTCGAACACGAAGCGCGCGCCCTTCAGGCGGCCCTTGCGCTGCGCCTTGATGTAGCCGTTCTCGACGGCGATCTCGGCGCCGAGCGCCTGCAGGCCCTTGATGTGCTGGTCGACCGGTCGCGAACCGATCGCGCAACCGCCCGGCAGCGAGACTTCGGCTTCGCCGTACTTGGCCAGCAGCGGGCCGAGCACCAGCACCGAGGCGCGCATGGTCTTGACCAGCTCGTACGGGGCGACATGGCTGTTGACCGTGGTCGGGTCGACGGTGATCGTCGCGCCTTCGCTGCGCACGCCGGCACCGAGCTCGCCGAGCAGCTTGGCGGTGGTCAGCACGTCGTGCAGCTGCGGCACGTTGCGGATCGTCACCGGCGCATCGGCCAGCAAGGTCGCGCACAGGATCGGCAACACGGCGTTCTTGGCGCCGGAAATCTGGACTTCGCCATTGAGCGGCTGCCCGCCTTCGACCACGATTTTTTGCATTTAGGGAGCCGGGTATGGGAAATGGAGAATCGGTAATGGTAAGAGCAGACGGCCGGGGACGGGTGAGGTCCCGGTGAAGTGCCGCCGGGCACCGGCCCAGCGGCGGCCGCCCGCCGCGCAGCCGCTTGGCTGGCCGCGCATTCTCGGCTGCTTGCCCGGGCCGCTTGGCCGGGCCGCTTGCCCGGGCCGCTTACTTCGGGTTGCCCGCTTCTTCGGGCGTCAGGGTCTTCAGCGCCAGGGCGTGGATTTCGCCGCCCATGCGCTCGCCCAGGGTCGAATAGACCAGGCGGTGCCGCGCCAGCGGCAGCTTGCCGCGAAAGGCTTCGGCGACCACGGTGGCCTCGAAGTGGACGCCGTCGTCGCCGCGCACTTGCGCTTGCGCTCCGGGCAGGCCTTGTTCGATCAGGGTGCGGATGGTTTCGGCGTTCACTACTCGAGCCTCTGGAGGACGCGGCCCGTTATGCGGGCCAAAAGGATGAAGCGGCAAGCGGACGACGCAGGCGCGCTGCGTGGCCGGAGGCCGGCTGAATACGGGGTGGCCGCTGCCCAGAGCGGATCCTGCCGGGAGGGGATCTGCCGCGGGGACGGCGCTGGGCGGACGAACCGCTTAGAATTGACGGATTAGCCTAGCGGAAAGCCCTCCGGTCCGAAATGGCGACCTTCGAAACGGCCTCTCTATGACCAGCTCCGCACGCCCCGCCCTCGATCCCGTCGTCCTGCAGTCGCCCGCGGCGCAGGCCGGCCTGGCCCAGAGCGGCCGCCGCGTATTCGAGATCGAGGCCCAGGCGCTGGCCGCGGTCGCGGCCCGCATCGACGGCGATTTCACCGCCGCCTGCAACCTGGTCCTGGCCGCGCGCGGCCGGGTCGTCTGCACCGGCATGGGCAAGTCCGGCCACATCGCGCGCAAGATCGCCGCGACCCTCGCCTCGACCGGCACCCCGGCGTTCTACGTCCATCCGGGCGAAGCCGGCCACGGCGATCTGGGCATGATCACCGACGCCGACGTGGTCCTGGCCCTGTCCTACTCGGGCGAGAGCGACGAGGTGCTGATGCTGCTGCCGGTGCTCAAGCGCCAGGGCAACCGTCTGATCGCGATGACCGGCCGGCCGCAGTCGACCCTGGCGCGCGAAGCCGACGTCCACCTCGACGTCAGCGTGCCGGCCGAAGCCTGCCCGCTCGCCCTGGCGCCGACCTCCAGCACCACCGCCTCGCTGGCGATGGGCGACGCGCTCGCGGTGGCCCTGCTCGAAGCGCGCGGCTTCACCGCCGACGATTTCGCCCGCTCCCACCCGGCCGGCGCGCTCGGCCGGCGCCTGCTGCTGCACATCACCGACATCATGCACGCCGGCGACGAAGTGCCGCGGGTCCACGCCGATGCCAGCATCAGCGAAGCCCTGGTCGAGATGAGCCGCAAGCGCCTGGGCATGACCGCGATCGTCGACGACGCCGGCTGCCTGATCGGTCTGTATACCGACGGCGACTTGCGCCGCACCCTCGACGACGCCGGCGTGGACCTGCGTTCGACCCGCATCGCCGAGGTCATGACCCGCTCGCCCAAGACCATCGGCGCCGACGCGCTCGCGGTCGAAGCCGCGCAGCTGATGGAAACCCACAAGATCAGCGGCCTGCTGGTCGTGGACACTGAACGCCGCGTGGTCGGCGCGCTCAATATTCACGACTTGTTGCGTGCGAGAGTGGTTTAAGAGCCGGGACTCGGGACTCGGGACTCGGGACTCGGGACTCGCAACAGCATCAGAGCTTTCCTGCCAAATTCCAAATTCCCGAAATTCGAGTCGAGTCCCGAAACCCGAGTCCCGAGTCCCGAAATACCGAGCGCCAAACCTGTGCCCTACAGCCACCTCAACGATTATCCCGCTGAAGTCCGCGAACGCGCCGCCCGCATCCGGCTGGCCTGCTTCGACGTGGACGGCACCCTGACCGACGGCCGGCTGACCTACGACAGCGAGGGGCGCGAGCTCAAGAGCTTCCATGTCCAGGACGGCCAGGGCCTGTCGCTGCTGGGGAAATACGGCATCGCCGTGCATTTCGTCACCGCGCGCGGCGGCGTCATCGCCGCCCAGCGCGCGGCCGAGCTCGGCGCCACTGCTCACGGCGACGTCGCCGACAAGCTCGCCTGCGTGCAGCAGATCGCCGCCGGCCTGGGGCTGTCGCTGGACCAGGTCGCGTTCATGGGCGACGACCTCGCCGACCTCAAGATCCTGCCCCACGTCGGCCTGTCGGTCGCCCCCGGCAATGCCCACCCGTGGGTGCGCGAGCGCGTGCACTGGCGCACCGTGGCGCGCGGCGGCGAAGGCGCGGCGCGCGAACTGTGCGACCTGCTGCTCGGGGCGCAAGGCCACGCCGAGCGCGTACTGACCGGTGCGCTCGGATGAGCTGGCGCGGCATGCTGACCCTGATTCTGATGGCCGCCGCCGCGTTGAGCGGCTGGGCGTTGTGGTCGCAGCGCGACAAGAACGACGGCGACGGCCGCGCCGAGGCGCGTCCGGACTATGTGCTCAACCAGTTCGAGGCGGTCGTGCTCAACAAGCAGGGCAAGGAATCGTTCACCTTGCGCGCGCCGAAGCTGACCCGCGACCCGAACGAGAAGACCCTGGACGTCACCACCCCGCTGTTCCTGATCCCGCCGAAGGCCGGCGGCAACGGCGGGGCCTGGGAAGTGCGCTCGCAGCGCGGCTGGGTCAGCGCCGAGGGCGACGAAGTGCGCCTGCGCGGCCAGGTGAAGGCCGACAGCACCAATGCCGAGGGCAAGCCGATCAACATCGCCACCGAGGAGCTGAACCTGTTCCCCGACACCAACAAGGCCACCTCGGCCGTTCCGGTGAGGTTGATACAGCCCGGCACTATAATGAACGGGTCGGGATTGCAGGCCGATCTCGAAACCAAGAACGTCACCATTCCCAACGTCAAGGTCCGCTATGAAGCGAAAGCCCGCTAACTGGCCGGCGCTGTGCCTGGTCGCCCTTCTGCTGGCGCCGGCGGCCGCGCTCGCGCGCTCTTCGGACCGCAACCAGCCCATGGACGTCGGCGCCGACAGCAGCAACTGCTCGGTCAGCACCGATTCCGGCCCCTGCGTGCTCACCGGCGGCGTCAAGATCGTCCAGGGCACGTTGGTCATCAACGCCGCCAAGGCCGACATCAAGCGTGCCGCGGGCGACATCAGCTTCGTCACCCTGACCGGCTCGCAGGCGACGCTGAAGCAGGAGCTCGACGACGGTTCGCCGTTCAACGGCCGCGCCAACAAGATCGAGTACGACATGCCGAAGGACACCATCGTCCTGACCGGCAACGCCTACGTCGACAAGAACGGCGACACCATCAAGAGCGAGCGCATCGTCTACAACTCCAAGACCGGCCAGGTCGAGAGCGGCGGCACCGGCGGCCGCGTCAACATGCGCCTGCAGCCCAAGAGCAAGACCGCCGCGCCGGCCAAGGGAGGCGGCTGATGCTGGTCGCGCAAGGCCTGCGCAAGGCCTACCGCTCGCGCGAGGTGGTGCGCGACTTCGGCCTGACCCTGGATGCGGGCGAAGTCGTCGGCCTGCTCGGCCCCAACGGCGCCGGCAAGACCACCTGCTTCTACATGATCGTCGGCCTGGTCCCGGCCGATGCCGGCCAGATCGTCCTCGACGGCAAGGACATCACCGCCGAGCCGATGTACGCCCGCGCCAAGTACGGCGTCGGCTATTTGCCGCAGGAACCCTCGGTGTTCCGCAAGCTCAGCGTCGCCGACAATCTGCGACTGGTGCTGGAACTGCGCGACGACCTCGACCGCGCCGGCATCGAGCGCGAGCTGGCCAGCCTGATGGAGGAACTGCAGGTGACCCACGTCGCCGAGCAGCTCGGCGCCAGCCTGTCCGGCGGCGAGCGCCGCCGGGTCGAAATCGCCCGCGCCCTGGCCGCCCGCCCGCGCCTGATGCTGCTGGACGAACCCTTCGCCGGCGTCGACCCGATTTCGGTCGGCGAGATCCAGCGAATCGTGCGCCATCTCAAGAATCGCGGCATCGGAGTGTTGATCACGGACCATAACGTCCGTGAAACCTTGGGCATTTGCGACCGGGCGTATATCCTGAACGACGGTGGCGTGCTCGCGCAGGGGGCTCCGGACGCGCTGCTGGCCAATCCCGATGTCCGTCGTGTCTATCTGGGCGAACAGTTCCGTCTGTAACCTTGCGGTTACCGGGCGCGGACGACGCCCACGACGCGCGGCCCGGGCCGACAGCCATCTCAGGTCGCGTTAGCAATCGATGATGAAGCCTCGCCTCCAAGCCTCGCTCGGACAACAGCTGGTGATGACACCGCAACTGCGGCAGGCGATCCGCTTGCTGCAGTTGTCGGCTGTCGAACTGGAAGCCGAGCTGGCCACCGCGATCGAGAGCAATCCGCTGCTCGACTGGACCGATCCGTCCGCGGTCAACGAAGACGAGCCGCGCGCGCCGCCGAGCGTCGAGGAAGGCGCCGAAGCGCCGACCGTCGAGCCGGAATGGACGATGGACGACGGCGAGACCTGGTACGAACGGGTCGGCCCTTCCGACCACGACGAAGACTCGCCCGCGGCCGAACAGGTCGCCGAGGCCGAGACCCTGCACGATCACCTGCTGTGGCAACTGCACCTCAGCCCGCTGTCGCAGCGCGACCGCAGCATCGGCGTGGCCCTGATCGAGGCGATCGACGACGACGGCTATCTGCGCGAAAGCCTGTCGGCGATCGTCGAATCGCTGGCGATGGGGGTCAGCGAAGAAGAAGTCGCGACCGTGCTGCACCAGGTGCAGCGCTTCGACCCGGTCGGCTCCGGCGCGCGCTCGCTCAGCGAGTGCCTGAGCCTGCAGCTCAGCACCTTGTCCGACGACACCCCGGGCAAGGCCCTGGCTTTGGTGATCGCCGGCGAACCGCTCGAACGCCTGCCGCGGATCGGCGCGGCCGGCCTGGCCAACGAACTCAAGCGCGACATCGCCGAGGTCGAGACTGCGGTGCAGTTGCTGCGCTCGCTCGACCCGCGTCCCGGCGCGCAGATGGGCGCGATCTCCACCGACACTTACGTTACCCCGGACGTGGTGATCTGGCGCCAGAACGGCCTGTGGCGGGTCGCGCTGTCGGAAGCGATGCGCCCGCGCATCTCGATCCATCGCGGCTACGAAAGCATGATCCGCCACGCCAGCGCCTCCGACGCCAGCTATCTGCGCGGGCATCTGCAGGAAGCGCGCTGGCTGCTCAAGAGCCTGGAAGCGCGCGGCGACACCTTGCTCAAGGTCGCGCGCTGCCTGCTCAAGCAACAGGCCGGTTTCCTCGAATTCGGCGACAGCGCGCTGCGCCCGCTGACCCTGCGCGAGGTCGCCAACGAAGTCGGCCTGCACGAATCCACGGTTTCGCGCGCGATCGCCCGCAAGTACGCGCGCACTCCGCGCGGGACCATGCCGCTGCGCGCCTTCTTCGCCTCCGGCATCGACACCGGCTCCGGCGGCGAGGCCTCCAGCACCGCGATCCAGGCCATGATCCGGCGCCTGATCGAGGCCGAGAACCCGCGCAAGCCCTTGTCCGACGCGCGCCTGGCCGAGACCCTCAAGGCCACCGGCGTGCCGGTCGCGCGCCGCACCGTGGCCAAGTATCGCGAGGCGATGAGCATCCCCTCGTCGCAGGAACGCGTGCGCATGGCGTAAGCCCGCCAGATTCCGCAAACCCGCAGGATTTCGATTTTATTTCCCCAACGAATCAGCAACTTAGGCCCGGTCTACGACCATTGTTGCGGTCTGGCCACTTGCACCTGGAATTGAGCGTGCGATGCTGGAATCCCTGGCCCCGGCCAGGGCGTCAAACAGGCCCCCGAGCCGTCGACGACCGACGGCCCGGAGCCCAGTCTGCATTCTCCCGCGACGTGAAGGAGGTCTCCGATGCGTATCGAAACCCACGGCCAGCAACTGGAAGTCACTGCAGCCCTGCGTGACTATGTGGAAACCAAGCTGGCCCGTCTGCAGCGCCATTTCGACCAACCCTTCGACGTGCGTACCCAGCTCAGTCTCGACAAGCCCGACCATCGCGCCGAGGCCACCGTGCTCATCGCCGGCCGCACCCTGCACTGCGACGCCGCCGCCATCGACATGTACGCCGCCATCGATCTGCTCGCCGACAAGCTCGACCGCCTGCTGATGAAGCACAAGAGCAAGCAAGTCGACCACCACCGCGGCGAAAGCCTCGCACGCAACGGCGAATTCGTCGGCTGAACCCGATTTACGGGGCCCGGTCATCGATCCAGACACACCGTCATGCCGCTTTATGAATTATTGAGTGCGGAACGGGTCGCGATCCTGGTCGAACCCGGCGATCGCAATACCGTGCTCGATGTCGCCGCGCGCATGCTCTGCGACGGTAATCCCTCCACTGCGTTCGCCCTGCGCGCAAGCCTGGGCGAACGCGAACGGCTCGCCAGCACCGCGATCGGCCACGGCGTCGCCATCCCGCATGCGCGCACGCCCCTGTTCGAACACAGCCGCGGCGCCTTTCTCAGGCTGGCCCAGCCGGTCGATTTCGGCGCCATCGACGGGCACCCGGTGGACCTGGTCCTGGCCATGGCCATTCCCGAGCACCACGTCCAGCAGCATCTGCAGTTGCTGGCCGAACTCGCCGAACGCTTCGCCGACGGCGGCTTCCTCGAGCGATTGCGTTCGGCGCCGTCCGTCGCCGAGCTGAGTTACCGCCTGCTCGATCATTGCCGCCGCAGCGCGGCCTGAGCCTTGCGCTCGTAGACACGTCGAGGCGAGCGCCGGTTCGAGCCGCCATCAGCAAGCGACCCGGCGTCGCGCCGGCCGACCGCCTTCACGCCGCATCGGTCCCGCCGGCTCCGCGTCGATGCGGACACCGCCATCGCTTTGCTCGTAAACTTCCGCCCATGAGCAAGAGCATCCGTGCAGGCGAACTGTTCGAACAGCAGCGCGAGCGGCTCGCCCTGCGCTGGGTGGCCGGCCAACGCGGCGACGGCCGCCTGGTCGAGGCGGTCAACACGGTCGCGCGGCGCCCGTCGCTGGCCGGTTACCTCAATGCGATCTATCCGAACAAGGTGCAGATCCTCGGCACCGAGGAACTGACCTGGCTCGACGGGCTGGACTCGCGGCTGCGCTGGGAAACGATCGAGAAGATCATCCAGTTCCGGCCCCTGGCCCTGGTCATCAGCAAGGACCAGCCCTGCCCCGAGGACCTGCGCATCGCCGCCGAGGAAACCGACACCCCGCTGTGGGTTTCGCCGCGCCGCGGCCACGAATTGCTCAATCACCTGCAATACCACCTGGCGCGCGCGCTCGCCCCGCAGATCACCCTGCACGGGGTGTTCATGGAGATCTATTCGATCGGTGTGCTTATCACCGGCGAATCCGGATCGGGCAAGAGCGAACTCGCGCTGGAGCTGGTCACCCGCGGCCATCGCCTGGTCGCCGACGATGCCCCGGAATTCACCCAGATCGCGCCCGACGTGCTCGACGGCACCTGCCCGGACATGCTCCAGGACCTGCTCGAAGTGCGCGGCCTGGGCGTGCTCAACATCCGCCAGATGTTCGGCGACACCGCGGTCAAGAACAACAAATACCTGCGCCTGATCGTGCACCTGACCAAGCCGATGAGCGAACCGGTTCCGGCCGGAATCGAACGCCTGACCGGCGACACCGGCATCCGCCGCGTGCTCGATCTCGACGTGCCGATGATCACGCTGCCGGTCATGCCCGGCCGCAACCTCGCCGTGCTGACCGAAGCGGCGACGCGGCTGCACAGCCTGCGCATGAAAGGCCTGGACCCGGCCGCGGCCTTCATCGCCCGGCACAGCAACTTCCTGGAGCGCGGCGAATCGTGAGCAATTCCCCTTTCGACCCCGCCGCGTCCGGCGAGGGCAACGCCTTCACCCTGGTCATCGTCAGCGGCATGTCCGGCTCGGGCAAGTCGGTGGCGCTGAACACCTTCGAGGACCTGGGCTTCTACTGCGTCGACAACCTGCCGGCGGAACTGCTGCCGCAGTTCGTGCAGAACGTGATCAAGGCCGAGGAAGGCATGCCGACCAAGCTCGCGGTCGGCATCGACGTGCGCAATCGCCATAGCGATCTGGCCAACATCCCGGAATGGCTGTCGGCGGTCGGCGCGCTCGGCGCCGATCCGCGACTGGTGTTCTTCGAATCCAGCGACGGCGTGCTGCTCAAGCGCTACGCCGACACCCGGCGCCGCCATCCGCTGAGCCAGTTCGGCCTGGCCCTGGCCGATGCGATCTCGCTCGAACGCCAGGTGCTCAAGCCGCTGCGCCAGATCGCCGATGCGATCGTCGACACCAGCGAGCTCAACGTCCATCAGCTGCGCCGCCACGTCATCACCGAATTCGCGATGGGCGGCGACGCCGGCATGTCGCTGCTGTTCGAGTCCTTCGCTTACCGCCGCGGCGTGCCGGCCGATGCCGACTTCGTGTTCGATGCGCGCGGGCTGCCGAATCCGCACTGGAACCCGGCGTTGCGGCCCTTGTCGGGCCGAGACGGCGGCGTGCGCGACTATCTGGAAGCGCAGGCCGACGTGAACCTCTACGTCGAGCAGATCAGCCAGTTCCTCGACACCTGGCTGCCGCGCTTGCAGGCCGACAGCACCCGCAGCTACGCGACCATCGCCTTCGGCTGCACCGGTGGCCGGCATCGCTCGGTCTACCTGGCCGAACGCATGGCCGAACACGCCCGAACCCGCGGCTGGAACGAAGTCGCCGTGCACCATCGCGAGCTCGACTGAGTTCGCTGCGCGACGCTCGTCCGGCCTCGATGCGGCTTTCTTAGCGGTCGAGATTTGCTAAGGCGTTGAGGGCTGCTCAGGCAGGCCACCGCGCGCGAACGGCATCCTCCCGCGCCACTCGTCTTCGCTGCGGCTTCTCACCACCGCCGGGCGCCGCCCCTCTGCATAGGGGCACTGTCGTCGGCGCGAATGGGCGCGGCGGACAAGCAAGCCATCCGTAGTGCGCCCATCGCAGCGATCTGAACCGTTCCGAGCCACGCCGTCGACCGACTTGGCATCCTTACAAAATTTTCCCATTGCCGTGTCGCGACGCTTGCAGGCCTCGCATTAGGTTCGGCCTGTGCCGGATGCCGAGCGCTCCGGTGCGTCCCTCCCACGGAGCAACGCCATGAAAAGCACGATCCGCCGCCTCACGCCGATGCTGCTTGCGGTCGGCGCGCTCGCCCTGGCGCCGGCCGTAATGGCCCAAGCACAGTCCGCGCCGCCGGGCGAGGCGATGCAGCGCACCGAGCCGCCGGTCAACGATCAACGCGGCCAGGCGCCGATGCCTCCCCCGGCCGATCCCACCGTTCCGGCGAACTTCACCGACCTCGACAGCAACGGCGACAGCAAGATCAGCCGCGACGAAGCCGCGCTCGATGCGCGCCTCGCCGCCAATTTCGCCATGCACGATCACGACGGCGACGGCGCCCTGTCGCTGGCCGAGTACCAGGCCGGCCATGGCAAGCGCAGCGGCGACAAATAACCTCTGGCCCGCCGCGCCCCTCCCTCCCGACAGCCAAGGATCACGATGAATACTTCCCCGACACACCCGCGCAGCCTGGGCCTGGCCTTGGGCGTGATGCTTGCGGCCGGCCTGCTGAGCGGCTGCGACAAACCCGATCCGGCGCCGATGGAATCGAGCGGGCCGGCCCCGGCCACGACCGATCCGGGACCGGCGCCCGCACCGGCCACGGACACTGCTCCGCCGGCCGACGCTCCATCCTCGGACTTGCCTGCGACTAATCTGCCGCCGCCGACCGATACCCCTACCGACACCCCGCCGGTTCAGAACCCGCAACCGACCCCGACCGACCCGACCGCGCCCCCGCCGCCGACCGCGGACCAAGCCCCGTCGAAGCAGTGACGCCGCATCACCGGTAATGCAGCGGGTCGTTTTCGCGGCCCGCTGCGTTCGTGAACCCGGTCCGCCGGGCTTTGGCCAGCGCGCCTTCGATCCGCTGCCTCTCATCGCTTGGGCGGCGTTGCGGCAATGACGGCCCGCTCCGACGCGGCGCCGCCCCACCACCGCCCGCTACCTACGGCGATTCGCGAACGCAGAATCAAACAGTTGCCCGCGCCCCCCGGCGTTCGGCCGGGCCCTGCGCTGCCATGTCCGCGGACCGCCGCATTCGGCGCTTCCGGCTTGTCACTCCGCTCTGTTAAGTTGGCGGCATGTCAGTCGGCGTCCTTCTCATCACCCATTCCGGTATCGGCAGCGCCTTGGTCGCCGTCGCCAACCGCCTGCTCAACCCCTTGCCGTTGCGCACCGAAGCGCTGGAGGTCCCGTTCGACGCCGACCCCGACGCTCTGCTGCCGCTGGCGAGCGCGGCGCTGCGCCGCGTCGACGACGGCGATGGCGTGCTGGTGTTGACCGACCTGTACGGCGCTTCGCCGAGCAACCTCGCCGCACGCGTGTCGCGGCTGGGTACGCCGGTACGGCGAGTGTCGGCTCTGAATCTGCCGATGCTGCTGCGGGTGATGAATTATTCGGAGCTGGAACTGGACCAACTGCCCGCGGTCGCCTCCGCCGGCGCCCGCAACGGTGTGATCCTGGATGACGCCTGACCGCATGACGCGACTCGCAACGACGCGTAAGACCATTGCCTGAGGACCCCGACATGATCGAACGCGACCTGACTGTTTCCAACCGACTCGGCCTGCACGCCCGCGCCACCGCCAAGCTGGTCCAGGTGCTGTCGGCCTTCCGCAGCAACGCCACGCTCACCGCCAAGGGCCGCGAGGTCAACGCCAAGAGCATCATGGGGGTGATGCTGCTCGCCGCCGGCCAGGGCACCCACGTCAAACTGCGCGTCGAGGGCGAGGACGAAACCAACGCCGCCGACGCGGTGATCGCCCTGTTCGATCGTCGCTTCGACGAAGACAGCTGAGCCGGAGGCGCGCATGAGGCAGGAATTCCAGGGTCATGGTGCCTCGCGCGGCAGCGCGCTCGGCCGTGCCCGCGTCCGCTTGCCGCATGCGCTGGAAGTCGCCGAGGAACGCATCGGCCACGACCAGGTCGAGGCCGAGCTGGCCCGCCTGCACGTCGCCATCGACACCGTGCGCAACGAAATGCACACCCTGCGCGACCGGCTGCACGGCGCGCTCGCGCACGAGGTCGGCGAATTCCTCGATCTGCACACCCTGTTGCTCGACGACCCGGAGCTGCTGCACGGCCTCGACGAGCTGATCCGCAGCGGCCACTACGCCGCCGACTACGCCCTGCGCCTGCAGCGCGACCGCATCGCCTCGGTGTTCGAGGCCATGGACGACGCCTACTTCCGCAGCCGCGTCGACGACATCGACCAGGTGATCGGGCGCATCCACGCCGCGCTGCACCGGCGCGACCACGATACCTCCGGGGTAGCCGGCGAGATCCTGGTCACCGACAACGTCGCCCCGGCCGAGCTGGCGCAGTTGCAGGCCCAGGGGGTGATGGCGATCGTCACCGCCGCCGGCAGCACCCTGTCGCACAGCGCCATCCTCGCCCGCAGCCTGCATCTACCGCTCGTGGTCGGCACCGCCCAGGCGCTGCTCAAGATCAACGACGGCGACGCCCTGGTCGTCGACGGCGCCACCGGCACGGTCATTCTCGAACCCAACGCCGAGGACCTGCGCAGCCACCGCGTGCGCACCCGCGAGCTCGCCCGCGAACGCAAGCAGTTGCACCGCCTGCGCCGCGAGCCGACCCGCACCCTCGACGGGGTCGACATAAAGCTGTACGCCAACGCCGAATCGCGCGAGGACGTGGCCGAGGCGCATTCGCTCGGCGCCGCCGGCGTCGGCCTGTACCGCACCGAATTCCTGTTCCTGCAGCGCAACGAACTGCCCGACGAAGACGAACAGTTCCGCGTCTATCGCGACGTCGTGCTCGGCATGACCGGGCGCATGGTCACCATCCGCACCCTCGACCTCGGCGCCGACAAGGCCGACAAGACCGGCCTGGCCCTGCGCGACGAACCCAACCCGGCGCTCGGCGTGCGCGGCGTGCGCCTGTCGCTGGCCCGCGAGGGCCTGCTCGAGACCCAGTTGCGCGCGATCCTGCGCGCCTCCGGCTACGGCCCGGTGCGGATTCTGGTGCCGATGGTCAGCTCGGCCGAAGAAATGCGCACCGTGCGCGGGCTGTTGAACCGGGTCGCCGCCGACCTGCGCCGGCAGGGCCATGAGATCGCCGATCAGGTGCCGCTCGGGGCGATGATCGAAGTGCCGGCCGCGGCGATCGCCCTGCCAGGCTACATCAACACCATCGATTTCCTGTCGATCGGCACCAACGACCTGGTCCAGTACCTGCTCGCGGTCGACCGCAACAACGAGGCGCTGAGCGAGCTGTACACGCCGCTGCATCCGGCGGTGCTGAAGGTGATCCGCGACGTGATCCGCCTGGCCCAGGCGCGCGGCAAGCCGGTCGCGGTATGCGGCGAAATGGCCGGCGACGCGAACTTCGCCCCCTTGCTGCTCGCGCTGGGGCTGGAGGAGTTCAGCCTGCACCCGGCGACCCTGCTCGAGCTGCGCCGCGCGATCCGCGGCCTCGACCTCGGCGTGCTGCGCAAGCGCGCGCCGGCACTCTTGCGGGCGCGCGACCGCGCCGGCATCGAGGCCTGGCTGCGCGCTTGAGCGCGGCCTCGGTCCGCGCTGCCCCGGCCCGGTACGTCGCGTCGTTCATCCGGGCGGACCGATCACGCTGTCTTCCGACGCGAACGTGAAAGCTGGGCTTTGTAAGCTGCAGGGGCGATAATCGCCGCATGAACATCTGACCCTCGCCGGCTTCGTGGCCGCGTCCGTCACCCGCCAGGAAGTACCGTATGGCCGAAGCCGTCCGCCACGACAAAACCGCACGTCAGCTGCGCCTGCTTTCCGACGCGCTCGACAGCGGTCGTCTGGGGCCGGTGCGGCGCCTGGTCAACACCCTGTCCCCGGCCGAGATCGGCAACCTGCTCGAGTCGCTGCCTCCGGGCAAGCGCGTGGTGGTGTGGGGCCTGGTCGACCCGGAAGACGACGGCGAAGTGCTGGTCCACGTCGGCGAGGAAGTGCGCGAAAGCCTGCTCGCGGACATGGACACCGACGAGATCGTCGCCGCGGTCGAAGACCTCGACATCGACGACCTCGCCGATCTGGTCGAAGACCTGCCCGACACCGTCATCGACGAAGTGCTCAAGTCGATGGACCGCGAGAACCGCGAGCGGCTCGAACAGGTCCTGTCGTATCCGGAAGACACCGCCGGCCGCCTGATGAACCCGGACGTGGTGACGGTGCGCGCCGACACCACCATCGACGTGGTGCTGCGCTACCTGCGCCTGCGCGGGGAACTGCCCGAACACACCGACCACCTGTACGTGGTCAGCCGCCGTCATCAATACCTCGGCCGCATCGCCCTGGCCGCCCTGCTCACCCACGAGCCCGGCACCGCGATCAACAAGCTGATCGACGACGAACAGCCGGCGATCGACGTCGGCGAGACCGCCGCCGAGGTCGCCCGCCAATTCTCCGACCACGACTGGATCAGCGCCCCGGTTGTCGACGACAACAACATCCTGCTCGGCCGCATCACCATCGACGACGTGGTCGACATCATCCGCGAACAGGCCGAACACCAGGCCTTGAGCGCGGCCGGCCTGGACGAGGACGAAGACTTGTTCAGTCCGGTGCGGCGCGCGTTCCGGCGCCGCCTGATCTGGCTGTCGATCAATCTGTGCACGGCCTTCCTCGCCGCCAGCGTGGTCGGCCAGTTCGAGGACAGCATCGCCAAGCTGGTCGCCCTGGCGGCGCTGATGCCGATCGTTGCCGGCATGGGCGGCAACGCCGGCACCCAGGTGCTCGCGTTGATGATCCGCGGTCTGGCCCTCGGCCAGATCGGCGCCTCCAACGTCGGCGTGCTGCTGCGCAAGGAATTGATGGTCGCGCTGATCAACGGCCTCGTGCTCGGCGTGGGCCTGGGCCTGATCGTACTGGCGTGGTTCCGCCAGCCCGGCCTGTCGCTGGTGATCGGCGCCGCCCTGACCATCAACCTGCTGACCGCCGCCGCGGGCGGCGTGCTGGTGCCGATCACGCTCAAGCGGCTCGGCTTCGACCCGGCCCTCGCCGGCGGCGTGATGCTGACCACCCTCACCGACGTGATGGGCTTCCTGAGCTTCCTCGGCCTGGCGACGCTGATCTTGATTCGCTAGCCCCGATTCGCTAGTCCCGATTCGCTAGTCCCGATTCGCTAGTCCCGATTCGCTAGTCCTGATTCGCCAGCGCCGATTCGCCAGCGCTGATCCCCGAGTCCTGATTGCCAGTCCTTGCCGGGCACCGAGCGCGACCGTTCGTACCCGGACGAGCGGCGGCGGCACTGCCGCAGCCGCCGGCTAAGATCGCCGCATGTTGCAGGAAGCAGACATCGAACAGGCCGTGGACCTGCAGGCGCGCAGCTATGCCCTGCTGAAGTGGATGGCCGAGGGAATCCGGCGCGGCTTCATCGGCTTCGACGCCGCCCATGCCTATGCCCACGACGCCCAGGCCGCCGCGGCCTGGATCGAACGCCATTACGCCGATCTGCCGCCGGCGGCGCGTCCGCCGCGCGAACACCTCGCCGCGTTCTGCCGTTTGTTCACGACGTATCTCGACGGCGGCCAGCGCTTGGTCCGCGATCCGGGCCAGCGCCTGTACTCGCCGGATGCGCATTGCTTCTGCGAGATGTGCAGTTGGTACATCCACAACGCCTCGCTGAAGGCGCGCACGATCTCCAGCGGCGACCGCCGTCGTGCCGACCGGCAGATGCGCCACAGCCTCGACGAACTGGCGCTGGAGCACGACCGCCTGCTCGAAGACGGCGAGGTCGACCGGCTGATGCGCGATGCCTCGTTCCGCGAAGCCCTGGCGCTGTATGCCTATACCGAGACCCTGCTGCGCCGGCTGCGCGGCGGCGGCGCCGAGATCGGTGTGCCGCTGGTGCTGTGGCGACGCTTCGCCTGGACCGAACAGGGTGCGCCCAAGCGCAAGTACCGCCTCAGTGCCGTGTCGATCCTCGAGGCGTCGGCCCTGCTGCGGCAGCGCCTGGCCGCGCTGGGCTGACGTGGACCGTGAAGTCGATACTGCGACGCCGGTAGCGCGTCGCGCTTGAACCGCTGCCGGACGCGGCCGATGATGCGGGCAACCGCTCCGGAGAATGCCGATGCCGACTGGCCGCCCGCTTCGTCTCGCCGTCGCGTTACTGCTGGGCGGCTCGCTGCTGTTCGGCGCCGCTTGCGCCCCTTCGTCGACCCGACCCGATACCGCCTCCATGTCCGACCCGAGAACGCACGGCCAGTTCGTTTCGCGCCAACTCGAGCGCGACGGCATCGTCCATCGTTACCAGGTGTTCCTGCCTTCGCGCCGCGCCGGCGGCGAGCGCCCCGCGTTGATCATGTTCATGCACGGCTCGGGCGAACGCGGCGACGACAACCGCAAGCAGGTCGAGGTCGGGCTCGGGCCGGTGGTCCGTTCGCGTCTCGACGAATTCCCGGCGATCGTCGTGTTCCCGCAGATTCATTCCGACGAGGCCGACCTCGAACGCTTCGGCGATACCGCTTTCGCGATCCTCGATGCGGTGCAGGCCGAATTCGGCGGCGACCCACAGCGGGTGTTGCTGACCGGCTTGTCGCTGGGCGGCTACGCGAGTTTCGAACTCGCCCTGATGCAGCCCGAGCGCTTCGCCGCGGTGGTGCCGATCTGCGGCGGCTTCGACCCGCCCGAAGCGCAGTTCGTCGCCCGCCGCAAGGCCCTCGGCGGCGTATCCAGCCACGACGAAGCCGCACGCAAACTGCGCGGCATTCCGTTCTGGGTCTTCCATGGCGCGAAGGACGACGTGGTCTCGGTGGAGAACTCGCGCCAGATGGTCGATGCCCTGAAGCGCGCCGGCGCCGACGTGCGCTACACCGAATTTCCGGACACCGGCCACAACGCCTGGGACCCGGCCTATGCGACCGCCGAGCTATGGCCGTGGCTGTTCGCGCAGCGACGTTGAGGATGGACGCGCGGATGGGTGCGGGGAGAGCCAATCCCCCCGTCCCAAATAGGGGAATCATTCGGGAGGGTTTTAAAGCGACTGGGTTCTTCGCAAGACGATTCGGAAGCGTCTCGGTACGTCGTGGCCCAGCCGGCGATCACGACGCAGCCGGCTCGAAGATTCTTGTCTTCGGAACACGGCGAAATCGCCCGAGCCCCCTTTTGGGAGGGCGCTGTTGCTGTTGTACCTACCCTAGCCGCAGCCTCTGCCCGGCAACCCCGCTCAAGCCTTCTTCAGGAACTCGGTCTTCAGCACCAGCCCCTTGACCTTGTCGACGTTGCACTCGATCTCGCCCTCCTCGTCGGTCAGGCGGATGTTCTTGCACAAGGTGCCGCGCTTGAGGGTCACCGAGGTGCCCTTCACTTTCAAATCCTTGATCAGCAGCACCGAGTCGCCGTCGGCGAGCGGGGTGCCGTTGCTGTCTTTCACGATCATGTCGGTATCCGGTAAGCGGCCGCACCGGAGGGGCGCGGCAGAGGTTCAGCCTTTGAGCAGGGCTTCGAGCACCGCCATGCGCACGGCGACGCCGTTGGCGACCTGGGTCAGGATCAACGATTGCGGGCCGTCGGCGACTTCGTCGGTGATCTCGACGCCGCGGTTCATCGGGCCCGGGTGCATCACCACCGCATCGGCCGCCGCGCGCTTGAGGCGCGCTGAGGTCAAACCATAATCGCGGTGATAGTCCTGCAGGGAACTGACCAACCCTTCTTCCATGCGCTCGCGCTGCAGGCGCAGCATCATCACCGCATCGACGCCGTCGAGCGCGGCGTCGAAGTCCTGGGTCACGACGCAGCCGTCGAGGATGCCGTCGTCGGGCAGCAGCGAGGCCGGGCCGCAGACGCGGATCTCGCCGGCGCCGAGCGTGCGCAGGGCCTGCAAGTCCGAGCGCGCGACGCGCGAATGCTTGACGTCGCCGATCAGCGCCACCCGAAGGCGCGAGAAGTCGCGACCCTTGGCCTGGCGCAGGCTGAGCATGTCGAGCAGGCCCTGGGTCGGGTGCGCGCTGCGGCCGTCGCCGGCGTTGACCAGGCAGGTGCCTTCGCGCGCCTGTGCGGCGAGCGCGGCGACCGCGCCGTCTTCGCGATGGCGGACGATGAAACCGCGCACGCCCATCGCCTCGATGTTCTTGAGGGTGTCGAGCGCGGTCTCGCCCTTGCTGGTCGACGAGGTCGAGGCGTCGAAATTCAACACGTGCGCGCCCAGCTGCTGCGCAGCGAGCTGGAAGCTCAGGCGGGTGCGGGTGGAGGGTTCGAAAAACAGGGTGCAGACCGCGATGCCGTCGAGTGCGCGGCGGTCGTAATGGCCCTCGGCGAAGGCCTGGGCGCGGATCAGCAGGGCTTCGAGCGTGTCGCGCGAGGCGTCGGCCAGGCTCAGCAGATGGCGCAAGCCGGCGACGGTGGAAACAGGGGCATTCATATGTGCGGAAGCTCGTCGATATCGGTTGCGTCGTCGGGTGAGGCCAGCCAGCGCTCGACGATCACCGCCGCGGCCACCGCATCGAGCGCCTCGGCGTCGCGGCGGCGTTTGCGGCCTTCGGCGCGATCGGCGGCGAAACGGTGCGCGGCCTCGATCGAGCTGGAGCGCTCGTCGACCAGCACCACCGGCAGTTTGTAGCGCACGCGCAGTTGCCGGGCGAAATCGAGGGCGCGGGTGCGCGCGGGCTGGTCGCCGCCGTCCAGGGTCATCGGGTCGCCGACGATGAAACCGTCGGGTCGCCATTCCTTATGCAGGCGGTCGATCGTGCCCCAGTCGGGGCCGGCGCCGTGCACGTCGATGACCGCCAGCGCGCGTGCGCCGTAGCCGAAGGCGCTGCCGACGGCCACGCCGATGCGGCGCGAACCCACGTCGAACCCGAGCACGGTACCGTCGCGACGGATGCTGGGGGGCTTGCTCGCCACCGAACTCATGCGTGACCGGCGTAGTCGGCCAGGTGGGCGAAATCGACGCCGATGCGCCCCGCCGCCGCCTGCCAACGCGCGTCCAGCGGCAGCTCGAACAGCAGCTCGGCGTCGGCCGGCGCAGTCAGCCAGTCGTTTTCGGTGATCTCGTGTTCGAGCTGGCCCGAACCCCAGCCGGCGCAGCCCAGGGCGACGATGGCATTGTCCGGGCCTTCGCCCTTGGCCATGGCCTCGAGGATGTCGCGCGAGGTGGTCAGGAACAGGTCGTTGCCGATCACCAGGGTCGAGTCCCAGCGGGTGCCGCCGTCGTGCAGCACGAAACCGCGTTCCGGATGGACCGGGCCGCCGGCCAGCACGACCTGCGAACGCAGCGACTCGTCGCCGCCGTCCACGCCCATCTGCCCGAACACTTCGCCGAGCGTGTATTCGGAGGGGCGGTTCACCACGATGCCCATCGCACCGTCGTCGTCGTGCTGGCAGATCAACGCCACGCTGCGCGAGAAATTGGTATCGGCCAGCGCGGACAGCGCGATCAGGACCTGATTGGCGAGGGGTGTGGGCATCACGGACATGGCCCCATTCTAACCGCCCCGGCGTGAAATCGGACTCGATAACCCCCGGTCCGCGGCCGCCGCCGGCGGGCCTGCGTCCCGAATCCGGGACCTGTCCCGGCTTGCGTTCCGGCTTGCGTCTGGGCGCGCGACCGGCCTATGGACCACGGCCCCCGCCTCTGGATTCCCCTGGGCCCGGGCACCACAATCCAGGTCCGCGTCCCACGAGGTTCCCATGTCGGGCTATTGCGACATCGCGCCGGGCCATCCGGTCCACGGCGACTATCACGATCACGAATACGGCTATGCGCGGCGCGACGAAGCCGAGCTGTTCGAGCGCCTGATCCTGGAGATCAACCAGGCCGGCCTGAGCTGGGAAACGATCCTGCGCAAGCGCGAGGGCTTCCGCCGTGCGTACGACGGATTCGACGTCGACACCGTCGCCGGCTACGGCGAGAACGAGCGCCTGCGCCTGCTCGAAGACGCCGGCATCATTCGCAACCGGCTCAAGGTCGACGCCGCGATCCACAACGCCCAGGTGATCCAGGGGCTGCGCGCCAGCCACGGCGGCTTCGCCGAATGGCTGGACGCCCACCTGCTGCTGGACGGCCGCCCGCGCGACAAGGCCGCATGGATCAAGCTGTTCAAGCAGACCTTCCGCTTCACCGGCGGCGAAATCACCAACGAATTCCTGATGAGCCTGGGCTATCTGCCCGGGGCGCATCGCGAAGATTGCCCAGCCTACCGGCGCATCGAGCAACAGGGACCGTATTGGCGGCAGGCCCAGGCTCAGGCCGATACGGCGCCGGCGGCGTCCAAGGCGGTGCCCAAGCCCGCCGCGAAAAAAACCGCCGCGAAACAGGCCGCCACGAAACAGCCGGCGGCAAGAACGGTCGCGAAAAAGCGCGTGGCGAAAAAATCGGCAGCGAAACCGGCCACGAAAAACACCGCCGTGAACAAGGCCGCGAGCAAAGCACCCGCGCGCAAGCCGCGCCGTAACGGCTGAAACCGAACGCCGCCGACGGCAACGCCGCGCCCGACTTCGGCCGGGCCGGCATTGCCGCAAGGACCGCGGCCCCCGATCAAGGACCGACCATGAGCACGCCCCCGCCCTGCTCTGTTCCCCTTTCTCAATAATCCCTTCTATTTCTTTCTCGATTTTTTGCATAGCGATTCGGAAATTACAAACAAACCAAAGAATAAGAAAAGTGTCCATCGCCAATAGGGAAACCCCCAACCTCCAGCGATAATGGAGCCGAAAATTCCGGCGCCCACCAAAATCGAACGCAGAAGTCGGCTCACCTTATCGTTCCAGTCAAGAAACACCCTTCGCGGTGATCACGCTTGACGATCTCATCTTTCAAGACGCACAAGCTGCAATTCACCGATTTGTGAATTCAAGCAAGCCAAGGCACACACCGCGCAACAAAAAACCCGGCCGAAGCCGGGTTCTTCATTTCTGACGATGCGCCGATGCCTTACCGCACTTCAGCCACTTCGACACCGTCCATGCCTTGCGACAAGGTGCGCGCATCGCCGCCCTGGGCGAGCTTGATGCGCAGGCGCACTTCGTTCTGCGAGTCGGCGTAGCGCAGGGCGTCTTCGTAGCCGATCTCGCCGGCCTGGTAGAGCTCGAACAAGGCCTGGTCGAAGGTCTTCATGCCGAGCTGCACGGATTCCTTCATGAGCTCCTTGAGCTTGTGGATCTCGCCGTCGCGGATGTAGTCCTGGGCCAGCGGGGTGCCCAGCAGGATTTCCATGGCGACGCGGCGGCCCTTGCCGTCCGGGGTCGGGATCAGCTGCTGCGCGACCACGCCCTTGAGGTTCAGCGACAAGTCCATTAGCAACTGGTCGCGGCGGTCCTCGGGGAAGAAGTTGATGATGCGGTCCATCGCCTGGTTGGCATTGTTGGCGTGCAAGGTGCACAGCACCAGGTGGCCGGTTTCGGCAAATGCGATGGCGTGGTCCATGCCTTCGCGGGTGCGCACCTCGCCGATCATGATCACGTCCGGCGCCTGGCGCAGAGTGTTCTTGAGCGCGTTCTCCCAGCTGTCGGTGTCGATGCCGACTTCGCGCTGGGTGATGATGCAGCCCTCGTGGCGGTGGACGAATTCGATCGGGTCTTCGATGGTGATGATGTGGCCGGTCGAGTTCTGGTTGCGGTAGCCGATCATCGCCGCGAGCGAAGTCGACTTGCCGGTACCGGTCGCGCCGACGAAGATGATGATGCCGCGCTTGGTCATCGCCAGCGTCTTGATGATCGGCGGCAGGTTCAGCTCTTCTACGGTCGGGATCTTGGTCTCGATGCGGCGCAGGACCATGCCGACCTGGTTGCGCTGGTAGAAGCAGCTCACGCGGAAGCGGCCGACGCCGGTCACGCCGATGGCGAAGTTGCACTCGTGGGTCTTTTCGAACTCTTCGCGCTGCTGCGGGCTCATCACGTTGAGCACGAGATCGCGGCTCTGCTGCGGCGTCAGCGGGTTCTGGGTGATCGGGCTGATCTTGCCGTGGACCTTCATCGACGGCGGCATGCCGGAGGTGATGAACAAGTCCGAGGCGCGCTGGTGCGCCATCAGCTTGAGGAAGGAAGTGAAGTCGATGGCGCCGGTGGCGGGACTGGCCGGGCCGGCCGGATTGGGATTGGCTGGGTTGTTCATGGGGCTACCTCCTCGGGAGGTCTGAAACCAGGGGATGTGGTACGCAAGCGGCTATCGGCGCGAAGCGGAGGCCGGCGAAGCGGGCGCTTCGCCGGCGGGCGCGTCAGTCGAACAGACGCTTGTCCTTCGCGTACTCGCGCGCCTGCGGACGCAGGATCATGCCGCGCTTGACGAGGTCTTGCAGGTGCTGGTCGAGCGTCATCATGCCGTGGCTCTGGCCGGTCTGGATCGCCGAATACATCTGCGCGACCTTGTCTTCGCGGATCAGGTTACGTATGGCGGGGATGCCGACCATGATTTCCCAGGCCGCGGTACGGCCGCCGCCGACCTTCTTGAGCAGGGCCTGCGAGATCACCGCGCGCAAGGACTCCGACAGCATCGAGCGCACCATCGGCTTTTCGCCGGCCGGGAACACGTCGATGATGCGATCGACGGTCTTGGCCGCCGAGGAGGTATGCAGGGTGCCGAACACCAAGTGGCCGGTCTCGGCCGCTGTCAGCGCCAGGCGAATGGTTTCCAGATCGCGCAACTCGCCGACCAGGATGTAGTCGGGGTCTTCGCGCAAGGCCGAACGCAGCGCCTCGTTGAAGCCGTGGGTGTCGCGGTGGACTTCGCGCTGGTTGATCAGGCACTTCTGCGAGGTATGCACGAACTCGATCGGGTCTTCGACCGACAGGATGTGCGCGTACTCGTTCTTGTTGATGTGGTCGATCATCGCCGCGAGCGTGGTCGACTTGCCCGAACCGGTCGGGCCGGTCACCAGGATCAGGCCCTGCGGCTGCTCGATGAGCTGGCGGAAGATCGGCGGGCAGCCGAGGTCTTCCAGCGACAGCACTTCCGAGGGAATGGTACGGAACACCGCGCCGGCGCCGCGGTTCTGGTTGAAGGCGTTGACGCGGAAACGCGCCAGGCCCGGAATCTCGAACGAGAAGTCGACCTCGAGGAATTCTTCGAAGTCGCGGCGCTGCTTGTCCGACATGATGTCGTAGACGAGCGCATGGACCTGTTTGTGGTCCAGGGCCGGGATGTTGATCCGGCGCACGTCGCCGTCGACCCGGATCATCGGCGGCAGACCCGCCGACAGATGCAAGTCGGATGCTTTGTTCTTGACCGAGAACGCCAGTAATTCGGCGATATCCATGCGTGCTCCCCGCACTGCAGGGACCCGTCAACCGGGTCCGTGAAAAGCCAGCCTCATGGGCTTGATTGCAACTTCAAGCTGGAACCAAACCACCCCTGCGAGGCAGTATAGCCCCCTGACGGCGTGTCCGATCCAGCCCACCTCACAACAGGATTCCCCTCGTGCACGAGCACGTCCTGCACGACATCTTGCATCAGTTGGCGCGTGCGGCGCATGACGCCGCAAGGCCGGTACCTCGATTGCTTGCGGTCAGTAAGACCCGGGATGAGACGGCGGTCGCGAATCTGGCACTGAAAGGGCAGACCGCGTTCGGGGAGAACTACGTTCAGGAGGCTCTGGCCAAGCAGGCGGCCATGCCCGGCACCGCCGCGGCCGGGATGGCGCTGGAGTGGCACCTGATCGGCCATCTGCAGTCGAACAAGGCCGCCGAGGCCGCCGTGCGCTTCGATTGGGTCCAGACCGTCGACCGGCCGAAGCTGGTGACCGCGCTCGCCCGCCACCGGCGCCCCGACCAGGCCGCGCTCAACGTATTGATTCAAGTGAATATCGACGACGAAGCCAGCAAGCACGGCTGCCGTCCGGACGAGGTCGGAACGTTGGCGGCGGCGGTCGCGGCCGAGCCGCGGCTGTGCCTGCGCGGGCTGATGGTGATCCCGGCGCCGCACGACGACCCGGAGCTGCTGCGCCCGGCGTTCCGGCGCAGCAAGCAGTTGTTCGACTCGCTCACTCAAACTCACCACAGCGTCGACACCTTGTCGATGGGCATGAGCGACGACTATGCGGTGGCGATCGCCGAGGGCTCGACCATGGTCCGGATCGGCACCGCCCTGTTCGGCGCACGGGCCAAGCCGCCGGCCTGACCGGCCGGACTTAAAAGCACCCAAGGGTGCGCGGCGGACGCGCGCCGACGCCGGTTGTTATCCTGCGCTCCGGTCTCCGCAGTGGTCGAACATGTCCGAACCCGCTTCCCTTCCCTCCGGGCCGATCGCCTTCATCGGCGGCGGCAACATGGCGCGCAGCCTGATCGGCGGCCTGGTCGCCCGCGGCCTCGCCGCGCGCGACATCCGCGTCGCCGAACCGGTCGAGTCCCTGCGCGAGGCCCTGCAGCGCGACTTCGGCGTGCAGTGCTTCGATAACGCCAGCGCCGCGGCCGAAGGCGCGTCGGTGTGGCTGCTCGCGGTCAAGCCGCAGGTCATGCGCGAGGTCTGCGCGAGCCTGGCGACGCAAGCCGCCGCGCAGAAGCCGCTGGCGATCTCGATCGCCGCCGGCATCACCGCCGGCCAGCTCGACCGTTGGCTCGGCGGCGGCGTCGCGGTAGTGCGGGCGATGCCGAACACCCCGGCCCTGCTCGGCGCCGGCATCACCGGTCTGTACGCCAATGCCGCCGCGGCCCCGCGTTTCGGCCAGGCGGCGGGCTTGCTCGACGCGGTCGGGCCGACCGTGCGCATCGACGAGGAAGCGCAGATGGACGCGGTGACCGCGGTCTCCGGCAGCGGTCCGGCCTACGTGTTTTTGCTCGCCGAAGCGATGCAACAGGCCGGCCAATCCCAGGGGCTCAGCGCCGACGCGGCGCGCGCCCTGGTCCAACAGACCCTGCTCGGCGCGGCGACCATGCTGACCCACAGCGACGACCCGGCCGAGGTGCTGCGCGCCAGGGTGACCTCGCCGGGCGGCACCACCCAAGCCGCGATCGAGACCTTCGAGGCCGGCGGTTTCCGCGCCCTGGTCGACCGCGCCATCGCGGCCGCGACCGAGCGCGGCCGTCAACTGTCGGCGGCGAACGAATGAACCGGCTCGCAGGCAAGACCGCGGCCGCCCTGTTGCCGGCCCTGTTGCTGGCTCTGCTCGCGGGCTGCGGCGGCGAGGGCCCGGCGCCGGCGCAGAACCCGAACGCCGCGCGCAGCGAGGAAGTCGTGCGGGTCGGCGACATCAGCGTGCGCGCCAGCGCGATCCAGGCCAGGCAGTTGTCGCCGGCGATCGCCCAGCGTTACGGCGCGAGCCACGACGAACGCACGGTGCTGCTGGTGGTGTCGCTGCGCAAGGGCGACGACGCGACCTCGGTGTCGGTGCCGGCCAAGGTCACGGCGACCAGCATCGACCTGCTCGGCCGCAAACAGGCGGTGAGCATGCGCGAGATGCGCGACGGCGACCTGCTCGACTACGTCGGCGTGGTCGCGATCTCCCCGCCGGACACTCTGCGCTTCGACGTCACCGCGATCGGCGAGCACGGGCAGCGCTATACCTTGCAGTTCAATCGGGATTTTTTCTGAGGCGGCCGGTCGCGCATCCGTTCATCGAGCTTTCGCCGGGATGAGCCAGCGGCAGGCGTTTGACAGGACCGTCGCATGGACGCAACGGTTGACCATGGCGGTCGGCTTGCGCCGCTTCTACCCCTGGGCGACGCAAGCAAGGTAGGAGCGGCGCAAGCCGCGACCACGGTACGAGGCGGTTATGGTCAACCCACGCCACGCCGCACCATACGGCTACGAACTGTGATCCGGCCGTGCGAATCCGCTATTCACCCCGCCCCGGGCGGCCCGGCGATTGCTGCGATGCACCCAAATCTGCGCGCGGCGCCGTCAACGCGTCGGCGGGCGCATCGGCTAGTGCATCGGCAAGCGCGGCCCTCGCCGTGGGTCGCCGGCTTGGCCGACAATCCCCGCTTCGCTTTCAGTCTCGGAACCCCATGGGCCCGCAACGCATCGTCTGCCTCACCGAGGAACCCACCGAAACGCTGTACCTGCTCGGCGAACAGCACCGCATCGTCGGCATCAGCGGGTTCACCGTGCGGCCGGCGATCGCGCGCAAGGAAAAGCCCAAGGTCAGCGCCTTCACCAGCGCCAAGATCGGCGAGATCCTCAAGCTGCAGCCCGATTTCGTGGTCGGCTTTTCCGACATCCAGGCCGAGATCGCCAGCGAGCTGATCAAGCACGGCATCGAGGTGTGGATCAGCAATCACCGCAGCGTGGCCGGCATCCTCGACTACATCCGCCGCCTCGGCGCGCTGGTCGGCTCCGGCGACCGCGCCGACGCCCTCGCCGGCGAATACGAAAGGCGCATCGCCGAGGTGCAGGCGCGCGCCGCGGCGATGCCGCGCCGGCCGCGGGTGTATTTCGAAGAATGGGACACGCCGCCGATCACCGGCATCCGCTGGGTTTCGGAACTGGTCGGCATCGCCGGCGGCGACGACGTCTTCCCCGAACGCGCGGCGATGCCGCTGGCGCGCGACCGGATCCTGGCCGACCCGCTCGAAGTGGTGCGGCGCGCGCCGGACCTGATCCTCGGCAGTTGGTGCGGCAAGAAGTTCCGCCCCGAGCAAGTGGCCGCGCGCGAGGGCTGGGACGCGATCCCCGCGGTGCGCGACGGCGAACTGCACGAGATCAAGTCGCCGATCATCCTGCAGCCCGGCCCCGCCGCGCTGACCGCGGGGTTGGATGCACTGAGCGCGATCGTCCAGGCCTGGTCGGCGAAGCATCGCTGAGTCCGCCGGCGGCGAGTGCGCGATTGCACCGCGGCGCGGGCGATGCGATGGTGTCGCCATGGCCGAACCCGTCCGCATCGTCTACGCCCGCGAACCGACGATCGAGGTCGCCGAGTTCCGCCAGGTGCTCGAGCGCTCCGGCCTCGGCGCGATCCGCCCGGTCGCCGACGAGCCGCGCCTGCAGGCGATGTTGTCGGCGGCGAACCTGATCGTGACCGCGCGCCTGGACCAGGCCGATGCGACCCTGGTCGGCGTGGCCCGCTGCGTCACCGATTTCGCCTGGTGCTGTTATCTGTCCGAACTGGCGGTGTCGGCCTCGGCGCAGGGGCTCGGCATCGGCAAAGGCCTGCTCGACGCCGTGCGCCAGCAGGTCGGGCCCCAGGTCAGCGTGATCCTGGCCTCGGTGCCGGACGCGGTCGGCTTCTACGAGCGCGCCGGCATGGCGCGGATGCAGGACACCTTCTGGTACAAGCGCGAGCACTGAGCCGCGCCGCGAGCTTCATGCCTTGGCTCGCGCGGCGACGCTCGCCGTCCGCTTTCCGCGCTTCAGCCCGGCTCGCGTAGCCGCTTGCGGAAATACACCACCCGCTCGGTCTCTTCGAAACCGCAGGCCTGGTGGGCGCGGTGGCCGGCGTCGTTGTCGAGCAGAGCATCCGAGGCCAGTTCGCTGACCCCGCGTTGCGTGGACCAGTGCTCGACCGCGGCGATCAGGGCGCGCCCGCCGCCGTGGCCGCGCCAGTCCGCCTGCACGTACCAGCCTTCCAGAAAGCCCACCGGCGAGCTCTCGGTGCCGTTGACGTAATCGCGGCGCAGGCTCGCTTCGGCGAAGCCGCGCGCCTCGCCTTCGGCATCGACGAGCAGAAAGGCGGCGGCGTTCTCGGGCCGGGCCAACATCTGTTCGATGTCGCCGGCGTGCTGGCCCGGGTCGACCTGCGGCCACAGCGCCTGGCGCAGCCGCGACCACGCCTCGGCATCGGCGGCGGTCGCGGCGCGCACCCGCCATGCCGCGCTCATGGATACAGCATCCGCTTGCTCCAGTCGCCGGCGCGGTCGCTTTCGTAGGACCAGCGTTCGTGCAGACGGAAATCGGCGCCGTACCAGAACTCGATCTTCTCGGCGCGCACGCGCAGGCCGGTCCAGCGCGGCGGGCGCGGCACCTCGCGGCCCTCGAACTGTTGTTCGACCTGGGCCAGGCGTTGCTCGAAAGTTTCGCGATCGGCCAGGGTCTCGGATTGCTTGGAGGCCCAGGCGCCGAGTTGGCTGCCGCGCGCGCGCGTGGCGAAATAGGCATCGGCCTCGGCATCGCCGACCACTTCGACCGTGCCTTCGATGCGCACCTGCACGCCGTGGCGCACGCGCGGCCAATGGAACAGCAGCGCCGCATGCGGGTTGGCCTGGAGTTCGCGGCCCTTGCGCCCGTCGAGATGGGTGTAGAAGACGAAACCGCGCGCGTCGTGGGCCTTCAGCAGCACAGTGCGCGCCGACGGTCGCGCATCGAGCGAAGCGGTGGCGACGGTCATCGCGGTCGGGTCGGGCTCGCCGGCGACGGAGGCTTCTTCGAACAGCGTATCGAAGGTGGCGAGGGCTTCGTTGAGCAGGTCGTGGGTCGTGGTCATTGCGCTATTGTGAGCCGATGTCGCCGCGCCTGCATCCGCCCGCCCGTCCAGGCACCGAGCCCGGCAAAGCGCCCGGCCAGGACGCCGATCGCGCCGCCGGAGCGGGCGGCGCCGACGCGTCCGGCTTCGCATCGCGCTGGGTCGAACGCATGCTCGACGACGCGCTGGCCGCGAACGCCCGCATTTACGCCATTTGCGGCCTGCAGGGCAGCGGCAAATCGACGCTGGCGGCCCAGCTCGCCGCACTCGCCCGTTCGCGCGGGCTGCGCGCGGCGGTGTTGTCGATCGACGACTTCTATCTGGGCCGGCGCGAACGCCTGCGCCTGGGTCGCGAGGTCCATCCCCTGCTGGCCACGCGCGGGCCGCCGGGCACCCATGAAGTCGGCCTTGCCTGCGAGGTGCTCGACCGCCTGCGCGCCGGCGCCGCGGTGCGCTGGCCGCGCTTCGACAAACTGCGCGACACCCGGCTGGCGCCGTCGCGCTGGGCGCGGGCCGAAGCGGCCGACTTGATCCTGTTCGAGGGTTGGTTCCTGAAGACACCCGCGCAGGGCCAGGCCGAACTGATCGCGCCGGTCAATGCGCTGGAACGCGACGAAGACGGCGACGGCCGCTGGCGTGCCTACTGCAACGAGGCCCTTGGGCGCGACTATCCGGCGCTGTGGTCGCGCCTGGACCGTCTGCTGTTCCTGGAGCCGCCGGGTTTCGAGGTCGTGCCGCAGTGGCGCTGGCAACAGGAGTGCGCGATGCAGGCACGGCGCCCGAGCCACCAGGCGATGACGCGGGCGCAGGTGGCACGCTTCGTGAGCCTGTTCGAGCGGGTCAGCCGCCAGGCGCTGAGGCGGTTGCCGGGAATCGCCGATGCGAGCCTGCGCCTGGACGCCGCGAGGCGGGTGATTTCCGTCGAGACCCAGCCGTGACTTCGGAAGTGGCGAAGCGGCGGCGATGCCGGCTTCGTCACTCCCGATCGGCTGCGGCGGTCGCGCTTACTTCACGACGAAGGTCACCTTCAGGTTGACCCGCCATTCGGTGATGTTGCCGGAATCGTCGGTCACCACCTTGACGTCGTTGACCCAGGCGCCCTGGATGTTCTTGACCGACTCGGCACATTTGGCCAGGCCGGTCTTCACCGCGTCCTCGATGCCGATGGTGGACGAGGTATTGAGTTCGATGACTTTGGCGACCGCCATGGTGCTTCTCCCGATGGGTGCTGCGAATGGGCGTCCCGGAGGACTGACCGCCGCCTGCGCGGCGACGGAGATCCGAGCCTAGGCCGGTGCCCGTTAAGAAGACGCAAGCACGGTCGTGCGGCTGCCACGCGGCCGCCCTACGGCCTGTCCTGTTGGGTGCCCTACAATCGAGGGCATGAACCCCGCCAGCAATCTGATCCTGGTCGGCCCCATGGGCGCCGGCAAGACCTGCATCGGCAAACGCCTCGCCGAGCGTTTCGGCCTGCGCCTGGCCGATGCCGACCGCGAGATCGAGCAACGCACCGGCACCAGCGTGGCGGCGATCTTCGAGCACGAAGGCGAAGCCGGTTTCCGCGCCCGCGAGAGCGCGGTGCTGGCCGAGCTGCTGGAAGGCGAAGGTCTGCTGCTCGCCACCGGCGGCGGCGCGGTGCTCGCCGCAGACAACCGGCGCCTGCTGCGCAAGCGCGGCTTCGTGGTGCAGTTGTTGGTGACGGTCGAGCAGCAGCTCGAACGCCTGGCCCTCGACCGCAGCCGGCCCTTGCTCGCCGGCAGCGACCGCGAGCAGGTGCTGCGCACCCTGGCCGAACAACGCGCGCCGTTGTACGCCGAAGTCGCCGACCTGCGCTTCGACACCGGCGTCCTGAGTTCGGCCGATGCCGCGAGCGGGCTCGCCGAACAACTCGCCCGGCTCTGGCGACGTCCGCAGGCCCCACCGGCGCCCCAACCCCATTCCGGAGTCAACGCATGAGTGCGGTACGCAAGGTCGAAGTATCCGGCGAGTCCGCCTACAGCATCGAAATCGGCGCGGGCTTGCTCGACGACGGCGCGCGCCTGGGCCGCAGCGTGCGCGGCCGCCATGCGTTGATCGTCAGCGACGAGAACGTCGCGCCGCTGTATCTCGCCCGCGTCGAAGCCGCCTTGCGCGCGGCGAAGCCGAACCTGAGCCTCGCCCGCTTCGTGATCCCGCCCGGCGAACACGAGAAGACCCTGGCGCGGTTCGGCGAATGCCTGGAAGCGCTCGCCGCGCTCGGCGCCACCCGCGACGCCAGCGTGATCGCGCTCGGCGGCGGCGTGGTCGGCGACCTGGCCGGTTTCGCCGCCGCGTGCTGGATGCGCGGCATCGATTGCGTGCAGGTGCCGACCACGCTGCTGGCGATGGTCGACTCCTCGGTCGGCGGCAAGACCGCGGTCGACCTGCCCAGCGGCAAGAACCTGGTCGGCGCCTTCCATCCGCCGCGCGCGGTGATCGCCGACACCGCGGCTCTGCGCACCCTGCCCGACCGCGAGCTGCGCGCCGGCCTGGCCGAAGTGGTCAAGTACGGCGCGATCTTCGACGCCGGTTTTCTCGACTGGCTGGAAGCGCACGCCGAGGCCTTGCTGGCCCGCGACGGCGAGGCCCTCGCCGAAGCGGTCGCGCGCAGTTGCGGCTACAAGGCCGACGTGGTCGCCCGCGACCTGTACGAACACGGCGACCGCGCCATGCTCAATTTCGGCCACACCTTCGGCCACGCCATCGAAACCGAGCAGGGTTACGCCGGCACCCGCGGCGATGGCCTCAACCACGGCGAAGCGGTCGCGGTCGGCATGGTCCTGGCGGCGCGCCTGTCGGCGGCGCTGGGACGCGCGAGCGCGGCCGACACCGATCGCCTCAGGCACCTGCTGGAGCGGCTGGACCTGCCGACCTCGATCCCCGACGGCCTGTCGCCGCAGGCGCTGCTGGCGCGCATGCGCCTGGACAAGAAGGCCGACGCCGCCGGCCTGCGTTTCATCCTCTGGGACAAGGCCGGCGCGGCGCGGATCGTCTCGGACGTGTCCGACGACGCGGTGCTGGCGGTGCTCGCCACAGGTTGAGGGGCACCGCGAGCGCAGCGCGACGGCTTCGGTGCCCACCTTCGCGGGCATGACGGCAGGTCACTTCGCGGGTGAATCTTTCAGCTCGCGACGCGGGTCGAATCTTCAGCTCGTCATCTCCGCGAGGGCGGAGATCCAGAGACTTCAGAGTCATTCCTCGATCAAGCCCTGGGTGTTCGGCTCCGCCGAAGTAAAACGGAGCCGGCCTTCGCGGGAACGACAACGGGTAAGTTTCGTGGGCGATCCATCCAACGCCTGCATCGCGCGCCTCCGCTCACGGCCAACCCACCGCATGTTGCAGATATTCGACGTGCCCTGGCAGCAGTTCGGTGACGTAGAGCGTGGTCAGGATAGGGTGATTGCCCCAGACGATGCCGCAGCGCGTGTTGACCGGGTTCACGCCGGCGTCGCGTTGGGTGTACTGGACCGCCGGGTTTTCCGGCGCGCCTACGTTGTTCGCCAGGCCGAGCGCCCAATGTTCCCAGGTCCGCCAACCGTCCGAGGCCATGACGATGGCGTACTGCGTCGGCGCGGTTCCGTCGTCGCCCGATAAGGTCAGGCCGCTGAGGATCATGCACAGCCGCGCGAGCGCGCCGGTGCAGGCCTGCTTCGCCGCGGCGCTGCCGGGCGCGGCGTCGTTGCCGGCGGCGGCGGCGTTCGCCGCGACGATCTGCGCCTGCGCATCGGCGGCCGCGTTGCCGAAGGTGGCATGGACCCAGTCGACGAAGCCCGGGTTGAGCACGAAGTCTTCGGCTTCGGCGTCGAACGACCAGGCCTGTTCGAAGATCGTCGGCGGCGTGTTGGCGGCATGCCCGCCCGGCCCTGCGAACAATGCATAGCCCCAGCACGGCGCATCGGGCCAGGGGTCGGGCCAATCGGGGTCGAGTTCGGTGCCGGCATCGAGGCGGTTGCTGGCGAGTCCTTGCAGTTGTGCGGGGGTCAACACGGGCATCGGGGCGGCTCCTGGTGGACGCAACGAGATCGAAGGCGGCGCGCGCAGCGAACGCCCTGTCTGGATCCATTACCCGAACTAACGCCGCCGCGCCGCGTCCGTGAACCCCGCCGCCGGCGCGCACCCGCGCTTCACAACCCGCCCGTCCCCGCGTTTCCAGCTGTGCACCGCCCGCGCTGAGGATCGGCACCGCATGGCCCTGAACCCCCTGGAATTGCTGCTTCTGCACAAGGCCCTGACCCAGCCGTCGCCCGCGACGGATGCGGCGGGCGCCGGCCCGTCCACTTCCGCACCCTCCGCCGCCGTCACCACCAAGGAGCCGTCCATGGCCAATCAGTTCGAATTCCTCGACAAGCACTTCGACCCGACCGACATTCCCGAGGTCGCCGCCCAGACCGCCTACGAGCGCTTCGGCAACTATCCGAACGCGCGCACCAGCACGGTGATCTTCAACATCAGCTGGAACGCGCTCACCGATGCGATCAAGCACGCGGTGCTGAACTTCAACAACGGCGGCGTCTACGACTCCTCGGCCTTCGCCACGCTCAGCGCCGACGGCAATCAGTGGAACATCGTGCTGACCGGCCTGCAGTACGTGAACGCCACGCGCACGATCGTACGCGGCCGCCCCGAGTACGAGATCAACGAGTACAACAACGGCTCGGTCTTCATCAAGGCCGAGGCGCTCGGTGCCCAGTTGCTCGGCGAGGTCGTGCATCTGGACACCGGTTTCGGCACCTGGGTGCAGCAGATCCAGCTCAAGAACCCGCCGACGTTCTGAGCCCGCCCGAACACCGACAGACGAAGCCCCGCCATGGCGGGGCTTCGCATTGCAAGGTGGCCGAACCGAATCTGGTTGGGCGCGAACCGCGCCGGGTTTCAGGCGGCGGCCAGGTTGCGCGCGCGTGCGCGCTGGTTCGACGCATGCGGGTTGTCGAGCTGCGGCACCGCGCCGGTGTGCAGCGCATCGATCCATTCCTCGGTGCTCAGCACCGCGGCGAAACGGCTCTGGAACACCACCATGAAGACCCGGTGGATCTCCTCGGCGCTGGCATGGCCGGCGCTGTTCTCGTACGACAGCGAGCCGCTGGCGTCGTGCAGGAACTCCACGTTCAAGTTCAGATGCGCGGCCTCGAACACGGTGGACGCGTCGCAGTTGTGGGTCATGTAGCCGATCACGCTGAGAGTATCGATGCCGTTGCGCTCGATCCACTGCCCGAAGTCGGTGCCGGTGAACACGCTCGGATAGTTTTTCTCGATGTAGTGATCGCGCGGGCGGCTGGCGACCACCTCGTTGAGCTCCCAGCCCGGCGTGCCCTTGTCGAACACCGGCGAGCCGGCCGGCGCGGTGTTCTGCACCACCACCACCGGCACCCCGGCGGCGCGCGCGGCGTCCATGGCGCGGCCGATGTTCGGCAGGGTCCTGGCGACCGGCGGGTATTCGATCGGCAGGCCGTCGGCGAAGTAGTCGTTCTGCACGTCGATGACGACGAGGGCGCGTTGGCTGCGGTTGGAAGCGTTCATGAGCGGTCTCCGGGGCAGGGAATGTTGCGAAGTGGGCTCATTGTTCGCTCGCGCCGGCCTCGCCGATACTGGCCCGAATGACAATATTCGATAGGATCGGGCCATGTAGAATCGGGCCATGAACGAATCCGCCGCTACCCGCCGCCTCGCCGTGGTCGCCTTCGACCGCATCAGCCCCTTCCACCTGTCGGTGCCCTGCCTGGTGTTCGACAACCGCGAAAGCGAGAGCGATCGCGACCCCGACCTGCCGCAATTCGACCTGCGAGTCTGCGCCGCCGAACCCGGCCGCCTGCGCACCCGCGCCGGTTTCAGCATCGAGACGCGCTACGGGCTGCAGGCGCTGCGCAGCGCCGACACCGTCATCGTGCCGTCCTGGCGCGACGCCGACGAACGCCCGCCGGAGCCCCTGCTCAAGGCCCTGCGGGGCGCCCACGAACGCGGCGCGCACATCGTCGGCCTGTGCCTGGGCGCGTACGTGCTGGCCGAAGCGGGCCTGCTCGATGGACGCCGCGCGACCACCCACTGGCATTGGAGCGAGCACTTCGCCGCGCGCTATCCGCAGGTCGCGCTGCAGCCCGACGTGCTCTACGTCGACGACGAACGCATCACCACCTCGGCCGGCACCGCCGCCGCCCTGGATTGCTGCCTGCATCTGCTGCGCGGCATGCACGGCGCCGAGATCGCCAACCGCATCGCGCGCCGCCTGGTGATCGCGCCGCACCGCCAGGGCGGGCAGGCCCAGTACATCGAACAACCCCTGCCGGCCTCGGCCCAGGACGACCGCGTGGCCGCGGTGCTGGCCTGGGCGCTGGCTCACCTGGACCAGCCGCACAGCCTCGACGCCCTGGCCGAACGCGCGCTGATGAGCCGGCGCACCTTCACCCGCCGCTTCCGCGACAGCACCGGCACCACGGTCGGGCAATGGCTGACCAGCCAGCGCCTGGCGCGGGCGCAGCGCCTGCTGGAAACCAGCGACGCCGGCCTGGACACCATCGCCGCCGAGACCGGCTTCGGCAGCCCGGCTTCGCTGCGCCAGCACTTCGCCGCCCAGCTCGGCACTTCGCCCTCGGCCTACCGGCGCGGTTTCCGCGGCGCCTGAAAGCCCCGCCGGCGCAACGCTCCGGGGTGCGCACCGCGACAACGCGCCCGGTCGGCGCGGGCCCGGTACCCGCTACAATCGCCGGGTGCGCCTCCTTCTCCAACAACGGCCGGAAGGCCGCGAAGCTCCCCGCTTCGTACAGCTGATGCTGCAGCCCGACTTGCTCGGCGGCTGGACGCTGGTGCGCGAAAGCGGCCAGATCGGCGGCCGCAGCACGGTCCGGCGCGAGCAGTTCATGGACCAGCCCAGCGCCCTGGCGGCGCTCGAGCAGGCACGCGACCAGCAGCTCAAGCGCGGCTTCCAGCTGATGTTCTCGCAGGGCGCCGAAGCGCCGCGATGAGGCTTTCCGTGGTTCGGTCCGGTCGGGCGGGAACAGCAAATCCCCCCTGCCCCCTTTTGGCAAAAGGGGGGAACGGCTTGTGGCGGCGACAATATCCGGAGCCTGCCGCGCTCCTTCTCTCCTCCCCTTGACGGCGTTCCCCGCCACGGTTCTTTCATGTCCAATCCTTCTCCCGTCAACGACCGCTTCCTGCGCGCGCTGCGCCGCCAACCCGTCGACCGCACCCCGGTCTGGCTGATGCGCCAGGCCGGCCGTTATCTGCCGGAATACCGCGCCACCCGTGCCCAGGCCGGCAGCTTCCTCAACCTGGCCAAGAACCCGGAGCTGGCCTGCGAGGTCACTCTGCAGCCGTTGCGCCGCTTCCCGCTCGATGCGGCGATCCTGTTCTCCGACATCCTGACCGTCCCCGACGCGATGGGCCTGGGCCTGTATTTCGCCGACGGCGAGGGCCCGAAGTTCGAGCGCCCGATCCGCTCCACCGCCGACATCGACCGCCTGGCCGTGCCCGACATGGGCCAGGAGCTGCGCTACGTGATGGATGCGGTCAGCACCATCCGCCGCGAACTGAACGGCTCGGTGCCGCTGATCGGTTTCTCCGGCAGCCCGTGGACCTTGGCCTGCTACATGGTCGAAGGCGGCGGCAGCGACAACTACGGCAAGGTGAAGTCGCTCGCGCTCAACGACCCGGCGGCGATGCACCGCCTGTTGAGGGTGGTCACCGATGCGGTGATCGAATACCTCAAGGCCCAGCACGCCAGCGGCGCGCAGGCGCTGCAAGTGTTCGACACCTGGGGCGGCGTGCTGTCGCCGTCGATGTACCGCGAATTCTCGCTGCGCTACCTGCAGCGCATCGCCGCCGAATTGCCGCGCGGCGAGGGCGACGAACGCGCGCCGCTGATCCTGTTCGGCAAGGGCAACGATCCCTATATCGAAGACCTCGCCGCGAGCGGCGCGGAAGCGGTCGGCGTCGACTGGACCATCGGCCTGGGCGACGCCGCGCGCCGCATCGGCGGGCAGGTCGCGATCCAGGGCAACCTCGACCCGGTCACCTTGTACGCCACCCCCGAAACGATCCGCGGCGAAGTCGGCCGCGCGCTCGACGATTACCGCGACGGCAACGGCGGCTCGCGCGAAGGCCACGTCTTCAATCTCGGCCACGGCATGTCGCCCGACATGCAGCCCGAGCACGTCGCGGCGATGGTCGCGGCGGTGCACGAGCTCAGCGCGCGCTGAGGCGCGTTGGTCGGTGAGGGGCCGCAGTGGCTGGCGCCCTCACCCTACCCCACCTCTCTCCCGCGAACGGGAGAGGGGCTAAGCGGATCATCGCGACGCCATCCCTTCTCCCGCTGGCGGGAAAAGGTGGCCAAAGGCCGGACGAGAGCACGCCATAACGTCAAACGTTCGAGCCGGATCGTCAGAGCGAGATCAGCCGCCCGCCTTGCGCGCCAGCACTGCGTCCATGGCTTCGCGCAACATCGTGCCGGTCACCGGTTTGCGCAGGAAACGGTCGAAACCGGCGGCGCTGGCCTGCGGTTCTGCGTCGGCGTCGGCACGCGCGGTCACCGCGATCAAGGGCTGGGCGAAACCCTGCGAACGCAGCTGCCGCGCCAGGTCGAGGCCGTTGATCCCGGGCAGATCGAGATCGAGCAGAGCCAGGTCGAAGTGCCCGGTCGCCACTTCGGTCAAGGCCGCCAGGCCGTTGCCGACATGGGCCACGCGATGCCCCTGCGCGCGCAACAGGCCGGCGATGACTTCGGCCACGGTCGCGTCGTCCTCCACCAACAGCAAAGACAGCGGTCGGCCGTGCAAGCCGCGCGAGGCGGGCTCCGACGCCGACGGTGCCGTGCGGGGCGGCACCGCCACCGGCAGCGGCAGGTCGAACACGAAACGCGCGCCCTGCCCCGGCTCGCTGTAGACGGTGATGTGCCCGTCCATCGCCGCGGCCAGCTCCTGGCAGATCGCCAGGCCCAGGCCGCTGCCGCCGTAGCGCGCCGCGGTGCGGGCGCCGTCGCCCTGTTCGAAGCGGCGGAACAGGCGGTTCTTCTGCTCTTCGTTGAGGCCGGGGCCGGTGTCGGCGATCTCGAAGCGCACGCCCTGTGGCTTCAGCGCTTCCACGCGCAGGCTGACCTTGCCTTCGTCGGTGAACTTGATCGCATTGCCGAGCAGGTTGAGCAGGATCTGGCAGACCCGGCTGACGTCGCCGCGCAACCCCGCCGGCGCGCCGGTGGAAATATCGATCTCGAAGGCGAGGCGGCGCTGGCGCGCGAGCGGCGCCATCAGGTTGCTGGCCTCTTCGACCAGCGCGCGCAGGTCGAAGGCTTCGTCGGCGAGCTCGAGCTTGCCCGATTCGATCCGCGCCAGGTCCAGCGCATCGTTGACCAGGCGCAACAGATGCTCGCCGGCGCGGCGTACCGCCAGGGTGTAACTGCGCTGGCGTTCGTCTAGCGGGGTGTCGAGCAGGAGTTCGCTCATGCCGAGCACGCCGGTCATCGGCGTGCGCACTTCGTGGCCGAGAGTAGCGAGGAAACGGGTCTTGGCGAGCGAGGCCTGCTTGGCGACTTCGCGTTCGTGCTCGGCGCGCTGCCAGGCCAGACGCCGGCGCGCGCGCCGACGATAGGCGAACCAGAGCAGGCCGAGCAGCGACAGCACCAGGGCGACGAAACCGGTGATCGCCCACGGGCTCCACCACCACGGCGAATCGACGTGGATGGCGATCGCCTGCACCGGCGTCCACACGTTGTCGGCGCTCTTGGCCTTCACTTCGAGTCGGTAGTCGCCTGGGGCGAGCTGCGAGAAGCTGCGTTCGCCGCTGGCGCCGACGTCGACCCAGCCCGGGTCGTAGTTGCTGAGCCGGAACCGGTAGCGATTGGTCTGGGCGTTGTTGAACGACAACAGCCGCGCCACGATGCGCAGGTCGCGATCGCCATCGGCGATCGTAATGGGTGCGATGCCAGCCGTGAGCGTAGTGGGTGCGATGCCGTCGGCCTTGGTGATCGGCGCGACGCCATCGACCGCGGCAGTCGTCGCCGCATTCGCCACCGGAAACGCGATGCGCTCGTTGCGCCTGCGCACTTCGATGGTCTCGATGATCAACGGCGGCGCGCGGTCGACCGGCCGCACCACCGCCGGGTCGAACAGGATCAGACCCTCGGGACTGCCGACGAGGATGCGGCCGTCGCTCGGGCGCGCCTGCGGCCGCTCCAGGAATTCCTGGCTCGGCAGACCGTCCTTCACTCCGTACACGCGTACCGAGCGCAGTTGCGGGTCGACCCGCACCAGGCCGCGCGTGGTGGTCATCCAGATCAATCCGGCGCTGTCGACGATCAGCCCGCGCGCTTCGGTCAGCGGCAGGCCGGCGCGCGCGCCCAGGCTCGACTCGTGCTGCAGGCGCACGCCGTCCCAGCGATAGGCCTCGAGCGTGCCGAAACCGGCCGCCCACATCCGCGTGCGTCCTTCGAAAGCGAAGGCATGCACCGGCTGCGCCGGCGAACCGGGCACCGCCTCGAAGCGGCGCGCGCCGGCATTCCAGCGCCACAGCCCTTGCGAGCTGGACACCCACAAGGCGCCATCGGGGCCGTTGCTGCTTTGTTCTAGGGCGGCGTCCTTCGGCAGTCCGCGCTCGCCGAACGAAAACGACTCGCGCACGCGGCCGTCGAGGTCGCGCGCCTGCAGGTCGCCGTCGCTGCCGAGCAGCCAGATCAGGCCCTGGCTTTCGACCAGCTCGGCGGTGGTGCCGCCGACCGTCGGGTCGCGGGCGCTGTCGAGGCTCCAGTTGCGATACGCGCCGGTGGCCGGATCGATCCGCGCCAGGCCGCCGTAGTAAGTCACCCAGACCCGGCCGGCGCGATCCTGCAGCACCCTGTCCAGGCCGAGGTTGCCGCTGAAGCCTTGGGCGACATGCACCACATGCCCGCTCTCGGGATCGAGCCGGTCGAGCACCCCGCCGCTGCCGACCAGCCACATGTCGCCGCCCTGCGCCGGCGCGATGCCGCGCACGCTGGCGTTAGCCAGGGTCGAGGGGTCGTCGATGCGCCGCGTCAGCACCGAAAACTGGCGCCAGTTCGGCGGCAGATACCACAGGCCGTGGCCGTTGCTGGCGAACCACAGGCCGCCTTCGCGGTCCTCGTAGGCGCCCGACCAGTTCGGCCGCACCAGGCCCTGGCTGGTGCTGCTGAACAACGGCACCACCGCCACCCCTTCGGCGTTGCCGATGCCCAGTCCTTCGGGCAGGTCGAACCAATACTGGCCGGTGCGGTCGCGGCGCAGCACGTCGATGATGGTCTTGTCGGGGGCGAAGCGCGCCCACGGCTGCGCCTCGTAGCGGCCGTCGGGACGGCGCACGCCGACGCCGTGCGGGGTGCCGAACCAGGCGGTGCCGTCGCTCTCGAAAGTAATGGTGTTGACGATGTCCGAGGTCAGCGCGCGTTTGGGCACGCGCTCGAAATCGCGCCCGGTCCAGCGCGCCGCACCGGCCAGCGTGCTCACCCACAGACTGCCGTCGGGGGCGACGCTGAGGTTGGCGATGCCGTCGCTCGGCAGACTGCGCGGATCGCCTTCGCGGGCGACGTAGCGGGTGATGCGGCCGTCGGCCGCCATCCGGTGCAGGCCGCCGTGGGCGGTGCCGAACCACAGCGCGCCGTCGGGCGTGGAGGCGATCGACCAGATGTTGTTGTCGCCCAGTCCCGGGGTGTTGGCGCGGTCGTAGTAGCGGAACTGCTTGCGCTCGGCGTCGAGCATCGCCAGGCCGGACTGGCTGGTGCCGATCCAGACCCGGTTGTGCGCATCGACGTGCACCGCCCACAGGAAGTTGTCGCGCAGGCCCTGTTCGCGCCGCCACACCCGGTAGCCGCTGCCGTCGTAGCGGGCCAGCCCTTCGCTGGTAGCCAGCCACAGATAGCCTTGGCGGTCTTCGGCGATGCGGTTGACGGTGTTGGACGGCAGGCCGTCGGCGACGGTGAGCTGGCGCGGCCGCGGCGTCTCGGGCAGGCCGGCCGCGGCGGTCGCGATCACGCTGCTCAAGATCGAGCCGGGCGGCGCCACGGCGCAGGACAGCGCCGCCAGGCACAGCGCGAACAGCCAACGAATAGTGCGCCGCATCCGGACTCCCTCGCCACAACGCGCGGCGATCCGGGATCGTCGCAATGTGTGTGTTATCGCGCAAGCGCGGCCGCGGCGGGGCTGCACCGCCATGCTCCGGCGCGGGCCGCCTGCACTGGCATCGCGCCTATTCCGGGGCTGCGCCGTCCATCGTCGCGGCGATCGCCTCGGCCAGCATCGCACCGGTGACCGGCTTGCGCAGGAAGCGGTCGATGCCGGCCTCGCGCGTTTGCGGCTCGGCGTCCGGGTCGGTGCGCGCGGTCACCGCGATCAGCGGCCGCAGGAAGCCCTGCGCGCGCAACTGCCGCGCCAGATCAAGCCCGTTGAGCCCGGGCAGATCGAGATCGAGCAGGGCCAGGTCGAAGTGCCCGGTCGCCACTTCGGCCAGCGCGGCCAGGCCGTTGGCGACATGGGTGACGCGATGGCCTTGCGCGCGCAGCAGGCCGGCGATGACTTCGGCCACGGTGGCGTCGTCTTCGACCAACAGCAGCGCCAGCGGCCTGATCCGCAGACCGCGCGAAGCAGGCTCCGGCGGCGACGACGAAGCTTCGTGCGGCGGCGCCGCCACCGGCAACAGCGGCACGTCGAAGATGAAACGCGCGCCCTGGCCGGGTTCGCTCTGCACCGCGATGTGCCCTTCCATCGCCGCGGCCAGCTCCTGGCAGATCGCCAGGCCCAAACCGCTGCCGCCGTAGCGCGCCGCGGTGCGCGCGCCTTCGGCCTGTTCGAAGCGGCGGAACAGCCGGGTCTTCTGTTCCTCGTTCAAGCCCGGGCCGGTGTCGACGACCTCGAAACGCACGCCCTGCGGCGCCAGCGCATCGACGATCAGGCTGACCTTGCCCTGCTCGGTGAACTTGATCGCGTTGCCGAGCAGATTCATCAGGATCTGGCAGACCCGGCTCGGATCGCCGCGCAGGCCTTGCGGCGCGCTCGAAGTGATCACCACCTCGAAGGCGAGCCCGCGCTGGCGCGCCAGCGGCTGCATCAGCCCGGTGACCTCGTCGACCAGCGCGCGCAGGTCGAAGGCGCGATCTTCGAGTTCGAGCTTGCCCGATTCGATCCGCGCCAGGTCCAGCGCGTCGTTGACCAGCCGCAGCAAATGCTCGCCGGCGCGGCGGATCGCCTCGGTGTAGCTGCGCTGGCGCGGGTCCAGCGGCGTATCCAGCAGCAGCTCGCTCATGCCGAGCACGCCGGTCATCGGCGTGCGCACTTCGTGGCCGAGGGTGGCGAGGAAGCGGGTCTTCGCCAGCGAGGCCTGTTCGGCCAGTTCGCGCTTGTGCACCGCGAGCTGCCAGGCGCTGCGTCGGCCGAGCCGGCGGCGGTACCCAAGCGCGCCGATCCCGAGCAGCAACAGGCCCAGCAATACGAACCCGGCCTGGGCCCACGTCGCGCGCCACCACGGCGGTTTGACGTGCAAGGTGAAAGCGGCCGGATCGGACCAGATGCCGTCGGCCCCGGCGGCCTTCACCTGCAGCCGGTACTCGCCCGGTTCCAGGCGCGAGAACACCCGCTCGCCGTTGGCGCGTTGCTCGATCCAGTCCGGGTCGTAGCCTTCGAGCTTGAAACGGTAAGTGTGCGAGCGCGGGTCGAGGAAGGACATCAACCGCGCGACCACGCGGAAATCGCGGTCGCCGGATTCCAGTTGCACCGTGTCGTGCTCGATCGGCAACGCCCACTCGTCCTCTTCGCGGCGCACGCTGAGGCTTTCCAGCGACAGGCGCGGCGGCCGCGAACGCGGGAACGGCGTATTGAGGTCGAACAGCACCATGCCGTCGAGCGACAGGGTCGCGGCGATGCCCTTGGCCCCACGCTGCGGCGCGGTCCGGTTCAACTCGACGTTAGGGATACCGTCGCCGAGGCCGAACAGGCGCAGGCGCTTGTCTTTCGGCGAAACCAGCAGCAGCCCGCGCGAGGTCGTCGCCCAGACCATGCCGGCGTCGCTGACCAGCAGGCCGGACACGCTGGTGTCGGGATAACCGGCGCTGTTGTCGATGCGTTGCTCGAACACGAGCTGACCCTCGGCCCAGCGATGCGACTCCAAGGCACCGTTGCGCGCGACCCACAGCCGGTGCGGGCCGGCGAAGGCCATCGCCTGGACGTCGCCGAACGCGCCACCCGGCACGGCGACGAAGCGCTTGCCGTCCCAACGCCATAAACCCGCGGTGCCGGCGAACCAGGGCCGTTCGCCGGGGCCGACCACGAAGGTCGCCGCGCCGGTGGTGAAACCGGCGGTCGCGAACACGCGTTCGATCTCGCCCGAGGGCAGGCGTTCGCCCGCGGCGTTGTAGCGGCGCGCGCTGCCGTCGGAGAACCACAGCCACAGGCCGCCGTCGGGCAACTCGTGCAGGAACCACACCGTGGTGCCGAGCTCGCCGGCGCCGAACGGCCAGCTGCGCGCCGTGCGCGTGGCCGGGTCGAACAGGCTCAGGCCGCTGGAATGGCCGATCCACAAGGTGCCGTCGGGGCGCAGATACAGGGTGTGCATCCACTTCAGGCCGAGCTGCCGGTTGTCGGCGACCGGTTCCAGCACACGCGCATCGCGGCGCAGGCGATACAGGTCGGTGGCCGACAACATCCAGAAGCCGCCCTCGCCGTCGGGCGCGATGTCGCGCACGTCGAGGCGGTCGATCTGCACGCCGCCGACCGAGGTGATCGAAGCGAAACGGTTCCAGTCCGGCGGCAGATACACCAGCCCCTGCGAATAGGTCACCAGCCACAGCCCGCCTTCGCCGTCGCGCAGCATCTGCTGCAGGCCGCTGCGGCGATCCCAGATGCCGTCCCCGGCGTCGTCCTGCAACAGCCGCGCCTCGCCGTTGCGGTCGACCCGGTACAGGCCGGCGGTGGTGCCGATCCAGCGTCCGCCGGACTGGTCGCCGACGACGATGGCGTTGGTGGTCTGCTCGCCGAGCGCCCACGGCGCCGGGGTCATGCGATCGTCGGTGCCGAGCCGGAACAGCCCGCGCTGGCTGCCGACCCAGATCGAACCGTCGGCATCGCGCGACAACTCGCCGATCCGCACGCCGGCGGTGTCGTCGCCGCCGATCGGGCCGAAGCGGCCGCGCTCGAACCGCACCAGCCCATGCATGGTGCCGACCAGCAGGCGGCCGCGGTCGTCGCTGAGCAGCGCGGTCACCGGCCCCGGCGGCAGGCGCTTGCCGGCGCCGACGCCGGGGGTATAGCGCGACAGGCGGCCCTCCGCGTCGATGCGGCACATCTCGCCGTCGTAGGTCGCGGTCCAGATCGCGCCGTCCGGCGTGCCGGTCATGTACGAGACATCATCGCTGCACGAAGCGTCCTGGCCCTCGAAGACGACGCGGACGAATTCCTTGCGATCGCTGCCGAGCCAGCTCAGGCCATCGCGGCTGGCGACCCAGACGCGGTCGCGGCCGTCGACATAAACGTCTTCGATCGAATTGTCCGGCAGCGAGCCGGACAGGCCGATGACATGGCGCCAGACGGTGAACTCGACGCCGTCGTAGCGGGCCAGCCCGTCCTCGGTCGCGATCCACAGATAGCCCTGGCGATCCAGGTCCATGCTGACGACCGACTTGGGCAGCCCCTGTTCCTGGCCGTAGCGGCGGAAACGCGGCGTTTCGGGAAGGCGTGCCTCTGCCTGCATGGCGAACAGCAACATCAGCAGACACAGACAACGTCCCAGCACGGGTACCTCCTGGACCGCGAGCGAAGCCCCCGGTGCGGTCGAACGCTATCGTCGCAACGGTGTTCCGCAGGCGCAAGCGTGGCTCATTGTGCGACATCCATCCGGTTCATCGGGCGCCCCGGGCGGGCACGCGGATCTCAACTGCGCATCGGGTCACGCTTGCCCCGGCGCTTGGGCGACAGCGCGGGGCGATCAAGGCTTCTGCGCCCGCACCGCCGCCACGGTGTCGGCGAGCATCGCGCCGGTCACCGGCTTGCGCAGGAAGCGGTCGAAGCCGGCCGCGCTCGCCTGCGGTTCGGCATCGGCGTCGGCGCGCGCGGTCACCGCGACCAGGGGCGCGGCGAATCCTTGCGCGCGCAGTTGCCGGGCCAGGTCGAGGCCGGTGATGCCGGGCAAGTCCAGGTCGAGCAGCGCCAAATCGAAATGCGCGGTGGTGACTTCGGCGAGCGCCGCCAGGCCATTGGCCACATGGGTGACGCGGTGGCCCTGCGCACGCAGCAGGCCGGCGATCACTTCGGCCACGGTCGGATCGTCTTCGACCAACAGCAACGCCAGCGGTCCTACCTGCGCGCCGCGCGAGGCAGGTTCCAGCGTCGACGACGGCGATACCGGCGGTTCGGCGCTCGGCAACGGCAGCTCGAACACGAAATGCGCGCCCTGGCCGGGCTCGCTGTGCACCGCGATATGCCCTTCCATCGCCGCGGCCAGCTCCTGGCAGATCGCCAGGCCCAGGCCGCTGCCGCCGTAGCGCGCCGCGGTGCGCGCGCCGTCGGCTTGTTCGAAGCGGCGGAACAGGCGCGCCTTTTGTTCTTCGTTCAAGCCCGGCCCGGTGTCGGCGACCTCGAAGCGCACGCCCTGCGGCGCCAGCGCATCGACGATCAGGCTGACCTTGCCCTGCTCGGTGAACTTGATCGCGTTGCCGAGCAGGTTGAGCAGGATCTGGCACACCCGGCTGGCGTCGCCGCGCAGGCCGCGCGGCGCGCTCGGCGCGATCAGCACCTCGAACGCGAGCCCGCGCTGCTGCGCCAGCGGCCGCATCAGTTCGGCCGCCTGTTCGATCAGCGCGCGCAGGTCGAAGGACTCGTCGGCGAGTTCGAGCTTGCCCGATTCGATCCGGGCCAGGTCCAGGGCGTCGTTGACGAGCCGTAACAGGTGTTGGCCGGCGCGCAGGATCGATTCGGTGTAGCCGCGCTGGCGCTCGTTCAAGGGCGTGTCGAGCAGCAGCTCGCTCATGCCGAGCACGCCGGTCATCGGCGTGCGCACTTCATGGCCGAGGGTGGCGAGGAAGCGGGTCTTCGCCAACGACGCCTGCTTGGCGACTTCGCGCTCGTGTTCGGCGGCCTGCCAGGACAGCCGGCGTTGCAGGCGGCGCCGGTACGAGGCCGCGATCCACCACACCAGCAAGGCGATCAACCCGGCCAGCGCCGCCAGCGCCGGCGGCGTGCGCCACCACGGCGGGCGCACGTTGAATTCGAGGGTGCGCTCGACCGCGGCGTTGCCGTTGGCGTCGATCGCACGTGCATGCAGCACGTAGCTGCCCGACGGCAGCCCGGCGAACACCCGCTCGCCGCTGTTGCCGACCGATACCCAGTCGCTGTCGTAGCCTTCCAGCCGGGTGTAATACCGATTGGCCTGCGGATCGTCGAACGACAGCAGGCGCAGTTGCACGCGCATTTCGCGGTCGTCCGGCGCCAGCGACGGAATCGTCGCGTAACGCGCGGCGCGGGTCGCGCCCGCCGGCAGCGACGAGCCTTGCAGCGGCAGCGGCACCCAGCGGCCGTGGCGACGCACGTCGAGCTGATGCCATTGCAGCCGCGGTTGGCGCGGCGGCGGGTCGGCCAGCTCGGTATCGACCAGCACCACGCTGCCGTCCGACAACGCCGATGCGAGCACGCCGCGCGGGGTCATGACCGAACCGCGGCGGATGAATTCCTGGCTGCTCATGCCGTTCTGCACGCCGAAGTGGCGCAGTTGACGGTGCTTGGGATCCCAGCGGAACAGGCCGCGCGAGGTCGGCATCCAGATCCGGCCGAGGCGGTCGCGGAACAGGTCGGTCGCCTCGACCGCGGGAATGCCCTCGGCCACACCGACCTGCAAGTGCAGGCGCCAGCGTGCGCCGTCGCGGCGATATTGCGCCAACCCCTGAAGGGTCTGCAGCCACAGGCTGTCGGCGTCGTCGAAGACGAAACCGAACACCCGCTCGCGCGGCAGGCCCTGCACCGGCCGCATGCGGTTGCCGGCGGCATCGTGGCGCAGCATGCCCTGCCCCGACGCCACCCACAGCGCGCCGTCGGGCGCAATCTTCATCGAACCCAGGTCGCCGACGCCGATGCCCTGCTCGGGCCCGACCAGGATCGTCGACAACACCTTGCCGGTGTCGGTGTCGCGCTGCTGCAATCCCTGGGTCAGGAACGAGATCCACAGGCTGCCGTCGCGCGCGATCAGCATCCGCTCCGGCTCGCCGTTGAGCGCCGGTTCCGGCGTATCCACGGTCCAGTCGCGCCACACGCCGGAAGGATCGATCCGGACCACGCTGTTGCGGCTGGTCGCGACCCACAACCGGCCCTTGCGGTCTTCGACCGCGGCATTGGGCAGGCTGTGGCCGATCGAGTCGTGCGGCCCGTCGCTGACCGGCTCGACCACGCCGTCGGCGCCGAGGCGTTCGATCTCGCCCCGCGCGCCGAGCAGCCACAACCCGCCGCTCGCCGACGGCGCCAGCGAGGGATACAGCTCGCTCGACAAGGTGCCGCGTTCGCGCGAGTACTGGGCGATGCGGCGCCAGTCCGACCGCAGATAGCCCACGCCGGTGCCGGCGAACGGAAACCAGAACGAACCGTCGTCCTGGCCGACGATCTGCTGCACCGGCCGCGCCGGCCGGGCCGGGCCGAGCGTGGCCGGCACCGGCACCGCGCCCGGCGCGACCCGCCAGATGCTGCGCTGGGTGCCGAGCCAGAAATTGCCGCCGCGGTCGGGCGCCAGGCTCAGCACCGCATTGAGATGGCCGAACATCACCGAGTAGTCGGGATCGGTCCAGCGGCCGTCGCGCTCGCGCCGGTACAGGCCGGTCTTGGTGCCGACCCAGAGCTGGTCGCCGACCGGGGTGACCGAGAAGATCCACGGCGCCGGCTCTTCGCCGGGCACGTCGATGCGTTCGAAATCGCTGCCGGTCCAGCGCGCCAGGCCCTTGAAAGTGCCGACCCACAGATCGCCGCGGGCGTCGTAGGCCAGCGACAGCACCGTTTCCGCCGGCAGGCTGCGCAGATCGCCGGGCTTGGGCACGAAGCGGGTGATGCGGCCGTCGCGGTCGAGCCGGTGCAGACCGCCGCCGTAGGTACCGAACCAGATCTCGCCGTTGCGGCTGGCGACGGCGAAGGTGTCGTCGCTGCCGATCTCGGGGCGGTCGGCCTGGCGGTAGTGGACGAAGCCCTCGCGCTTGCCGTCCATCATGCTCAGGCCGCGGCCCTCGGCCGCGACCCAGATGCGGTCGCGATCGTCGACCGAGACCAGGGTCAGGTCGTTGCCGGGCAAGGACGCCGGGTCGCCGGGCGTATGCCGCCAGACCTTCATGCCGATGCCGTCGTAGCGGGCCAGGCCGTCGGTCGTGGCCAGCCACAGATAGCCGGCGTGGTCGAAGGCCATGCCGTTGACCTTGCTCGACGGCAACCCGTCGGCGACGCCGATGATGCGCGCGCGCGGCACTTCGGGCACGGCGGCTCCGGCCGCCCAAGGGGCGCCCAGGCACAGACAGGCGGTTAGCAGCGCACGCAGCATTCGGTCCCCTCCCCGGGTGGAACGCGGCGTCCCAGCGCCCGTCTTGTTCGTTCCCTCGCCCACTAGGCTCGGCGATACCGCCTGTACGAAGCAAGAGGCGCCGCTCGCCGGCACCGAACTCCCGCCGCTACGGCGGGTCGAAACGGATCGTTGCGCGTGCCTAGACACGACTTTGCGCGGCTATGCCTAGAATCCCCCGAACCCTGCCGGAGCCGCCATGCCTCTCATCCGCCGTTGCGCCGCCCTGACCGCCGCGCTGGCCGCGCTGCCGTTCGCGTTGGCCTCGGCCGTCGCAAGCGCGGCGCCGCCGCAGCGCTACGGCCTGGACCCGGTGCATACGCGGGTGATGTTCGCGGTCTCGCATGCCGGTTTCTCCCAGGCCCTCGGCACCGTGTCGGGCGCCCGCGGCAGCCTGTTGTTCGACCGCGACGACTGGCGCAGCGCCAAGCTCGAGGTCAGCCTGCCGCTGACCCGGCTGGACCTCGGCGACGCCAAATGGAATGCCGCCACGCTCGCCGCCAACCTGCTCGACGGCAAGCGCCACCCGCTCGCCCGCTTCGTTTCCGAGACCGTCGAACCGCTGCCGGCCGAGGGCGAGCACCGCGCCGACCGCGCCCGGGTCTGCGGCGCGCTGAGCCTGCACGGGGTCACCCGCCCGCTGTGCATGGAGGTGCGGCTCAATGCCTACAAGCGCCACCCGCTGCCGCCGTTCCGCCATACCGCCGGCTTCTCGGCGACCGCGCGCCTGAGCCGCGCCGCGTTCGGCATCGACGCCTGGAAGTCGGTGATCGGCGACGAGGTCGAGCTGCGCATCGAAGCCGAGGCGGTACGCAACCAGCATCTCGACAACAGTCCCGCCGACGACAGCGAGCCGATGGCGGACGACGCCCTGCCTGCCGCCGGCGACGAAACCGCCGATCCTTCTCCCCGCCCAGCCACGCCCGAACCGGAGCCCCGCCGATGACGTTCAAGAACACCGCCGACCGCTGGGGGCCGATCAGCCAGTTGCTGCACTGGACGGTCGTGCTGCTGATCGCGGCGATCGCGATCATCGGCCTGACCATGACCGACATGAGCAATGGCCCGTCGAAGATCAAGATCTACGCGCTGCATAAGTCGCTGGGCCTGACCCTGTTGAGCCTGGTCGCGCTGCGGCTGCTGTGGCGGCTGTACGCCGGCGCCCCGCGCCCGGTGGCCGGCACCCCGCATTGGCAGGAACGCATCGCCTCGCTGACCCATTGGGCCCTGTACGCGTTGATGTTCGCCCTGCCTATTTCGGGCTGGGTATTCAATTCGTCCTCGGGTTACCCGTTGCAGTATTTCGGCCTGTTCAATCTGCCGCGCATCGCCGAGCGCAGCGAAGACCTGTCGCGCCTGAGCCGCGACCTCCACGAATACGGCTTCTGGCTGCTGCTCGCCCTGGTCCTGGCGCATGCCGGCGCGGCCTTCTATCACCACCTGTTCCAGAACGACGCCACCCTGACGCGGATGCTGCCGGGCCGTCGCCAACCGCAGCCCGCCCCGGCCGCCTCGCCTGTCCATGCCTCTTCCCCTTCCCCTACGCAAGTTCCGGAGCAACCCGATGCCGATTAAATCCCTCGCCCTGGCCGGCCTGCTGTTCGCCGCCACCGCGCCCGCCCTCGCCGCCGACTACGTCCAGCAGCCCGGCTCCAGCCTGACCTTCGCCACCAAGTACCAGGGCGAGGTGTTCGCCGGCAACTTCCCCGGCTTCACCGCCCGCATCAGCTTCGACCCCGCGCAGCTGAACGCCTCCAAGCTCGACGTCGTGATCCCGTTGGCCGGCACCAACACCAAGAACAGCGAACGCGACGACACCCTCAAGGGCGCCGACTTCTTCAGCATCGCCAAGTTCCCGCAGGCCCGCTTCACCGCGACCAAGTTCCGCAGCCTGGGCGGCAACAACTACGCCGCCGACGGCAGCCTCAACCTGCGCGGCGCGACCAAGCCGGTCACCCTGACCTTCACCTGGACCGCCGGCGCCAAGCCCGTGCTGGCCGGCAAGGCCACGGTCAAGCGCCTGGACTTCGGCGTGGGCGGCGGCGACTGGGCCGACACCTCGATCATTCCGAACGAAGTGGCGGTCAGCACCAAGGTGGTGTTCGCGCCGGCGAAGTAAGCGGCGCGATGGGTCGCGGCAGCGGCCCCTAACGCCAGCGTTGCTGACCGTTTGCCGTTTGCCGTTGTCGTTGTCGTTGTCGTTGTCGTTGTCGTTGTCGTGATTTTGACTTGCTTTGCTGCTTTGCCGGTCAAAAGCTGACCCGTAGGGCGGCCCGCAGGGATGCGGGCCGTGCGCAAGCAGGCCATGGATGACCTGTCTGGAGCATCCCTGCGTCGGCAGCGATCGTGCGGGCGTGTGCCCTTGCAGGGAAGGCCTTTTCCTTGGTTATCTTTGGGCCAGCAAAAGAAAGTAACCCGGCCGTTACGGACGGAAGCTTTGCTCTTTACTCAGGGTGCAGCGAACTCCCTTTGTAGGAGCGACGTGAGTCGCGACCGCGGAACGCGCACCGGCACCAAGGCTCATCTCGTTCACCAAAGCGGCGTGCTTTCGCCAGGGGTAGGAGCGGCGCAAGCCGCGACATCGCTGTGGCGGTCTTGCGGCGGCTCTCTCGTTCAATAGATCAAGATCAAACCCAAAGCTTCCGCCACTAAAGCGGCGGGTTACTTTCTTTTGTCATAAGCAAAAAAAGAAAGGTAATCACAAGCCCGCACGAGCGATGCCGATGCCGATGCCGATGCCGATGCCGGAATTTTCCATACGTGACCTTCTTGCCCCGATGCAAAACGGCCTGCATCCCTGCAGGCCGCCCTCCGGGTCTTCCTAGGGCCTTCGCTAATACTCGGCTGCGTAGAACAACAGCAAAATCTTTGCGGCAACGCCCCTCCCCCTTTCTCAAAGCGGGAAACGTAGACGCAGCCCGGCCGCTCAGTCCTCACCCCACCCGCCCCAGCAACACCGCGACCGCCGCCGCATCGAACGGCCAATCCAGCTCGATTCCGGCCGCCTCATCGCGCAAGACCGGTACCCGCATTCCGTACAAGGCTTCCAGGCCTTCGTCTTCGTCGATGAAGACGCTGTCGAACTCGGGCGCGCGGGCCTGCGCCAGCACCTCCAGCGCGAGGTCGCACAGGTGGCAGTCGTCGCGCTGGAACAGGGTCAGGACGGGAGCGGTGGCGGTCATGGCAATGCGGCGCAGTATGGCGTCGGGAACAGGTCGACCCGGGTAGAATAAGCGGCTCCGCGCCTGCCGCGGCATCGCGGTCCGGATGCCGGCGACGCGGTCCGCCAGCATCGTCCGACTTCTTCCCTCGTTGGAGCAGCAAGCCCGTGGCAGTCAGCAGTTTCGACCTGTTCAAGATCGGCATCGGCCCGAGCTCGTCCCATACCGTCGGCCCGATGCGCGCCGCCGCGCGCTTCATCGAGCGCTGGCTCATCGAAGGCTGCAACGCCGAAGCCGATGGCGCCGACCTCGCCCGCACCGCGCGCGTGCGCGCCGAGGTGTTCGGCTCGCTCGCCCTGACCGGACGCGGCCACGGCACCGACAAGGCGGTGCTGATGGGGCTGGAGGGCCACTGGCCGAACCAGATCGACCCCGACATCATCCCGGCGGCGCTCGAACGCATCCGCACGACCAAGCGCATCCGTTTGTTCGGCCGCCACGAGATCGGCTTCGACGAGAAGCACGACCTGATCATGAACAAGCGCCAGAAACTGCCGTTCCACACCAACGGCATGCGCTTCACCGCCTACGACGCGGCCGGCGAAGTCATCGCCACGCGCGACTATTATTCGGTCGGCGGCGGCTTCGTCGTCAACCAGGACGAAGCGGCCGAAGACCGCATCGTCGCCGACACCACCGAGTTGCCGTATCCGTTCCACTCCGGCGACGAGCTGCTGGCGCAGGCGCAACGCAGCGGCCTCAGCATCGCCGAGATGATGATGGCCAACGAGCGGGTCTGGCGCACCAGCGAAGAGATCAACGACGGCCTCGACGCGATCTGGAACGCGATGCAGTCCTGCGTGGCGCGCGGCATCCGCGAGACCGGCACCCTGCCCGGCGGCCTGCACGTGTCGCGGCGCGCGCCGGCCTTGTTCGCGGAACTGTCGAGCAAGCCCGAAGCGGCGATGCGCGACCCGCTAACCGTGCTCGACTGGGTCAATCTGTACGCGCTCGCGGTCAACGAAGAGAACGCCGCCGGCGGCCGCGTCGTCACCGCGCCGACCAACGGCGCCGCGGGCATCATCCCGTCGGTGCTGCACTACTACGACCGATTCTGCCCCGGCGCCAACCTGCAAGGCGTGCGCAACTTCCTGCTGACCGCGGCCGCGGTCGGCATCCTGTACAAGGAAAACGCCTCGATCAGCGGCGCCGAAGTCGGCTGCCAGGGCGAGGTCGGCGTGGCTTGTTCGATGGCGGCGGCCGGTCTGGTCGCCGCGCTCGGCGGCACCCCGAGCCAGATCGAAAACGCCGCCGAGATCGGCATGGAGCACAACCTCGGCCTGACCTGCGACCCGATCGGCGGGCTGGTGCAGATCCCCTGCATCGAGCGCAATGCGATGGGCGCGGTCAAGGCGATCAATGCCTACCGCATGGCCATGCGCGGCGACGGCAAGCACAAGGTCAGCCTCGACAAGGTCATCAAGACCATGCGCGACACCGGCCGCGACATGCAGGACAAGTACAAGGAAACCTCGCGCGGCGGCCTGGCGGTCAACGTCATCGAGTGCTGAGGCGGCGATGAGCGCGCCGCGCCGGCACCGCGACGAAGGCCGCAGCCTCGGCGTCTTCGCCGACCGCATCGAGGTCCGCTGCCCGCGCTGCGGGCAGGCCGGCACCGTGTGCGCCGACTGGCGCGACCGGCAATGGCATGCGCGCTTCGTCTGCGCGCACTGTGCGCTGGAAGCGCGCGACGCCCGTTGCGACTGGTTCGGCGAGGTCCGCGTCTACGGAAGAAGACCCTGCGGCTACTGCGGCCACCAATGGCTGTGCATCGACCGGATTCGCCCCTCGTCCAGCCAGGCCCGGCACGTGCACGAATGCAGCTCGACGCATCTGGGCGAGTCGCTGCCGTTGCAATGCCCGGTCTGCGAGCGCAGCAGCGAGGTCCAGGTCGATGCCATGCGGCGGCGCGGGAACGCGGGGCTCGATCCGCACTTCGGTTTGCCGTTGCGGCTGATCGAACCGACCCGGGCCGGCCTGTTGTGGGCGTATAACGCGCAGCACCTCGACGAGTTGCGCCGCTACATCGCGGCCGACCAGCGCGAACGCCGCGGCGTCGCCCACCGGAGCATGGTCTCGCGCCTGCCCACCTGGATGAAACTCGCGCGTCATCGCCCGTTGTTGCTGAAGTCGCTCGACCGGCTCGGCGCGCTATCGGACCCGCAACCGCGGGCATGACGCCGATGCGCTGCATCGTGCTGCCCGGCATGGACGGCACCGGCGAGCTGCTGACGGACTTCGTCGCGGCGATGGCGCCGGCCTTCGCCACCGAGGTCATCGCCTACCCGCGCGATCGCCCGCTGGGCTACGATGAACTGATCGAACTCGTGCGTCCGCAGTTGCCGGCCCACGCGCCCTATCTGCTGCTCGGCGAGTCGTTCTCCGGCCCGATCGCGATCCGTCTCGCTGCCTCCAGGCCGCCGCAGCTCGCCGGGTTGGTGCTGTGCGCCTCGTTCGCGCGCGCGCCGCGGCCGCCGGGCTCGCCCCTGAGCGCAGCGACGCTGTCGCGGCTCGCCGGGCGCTTGCCGCTGGCCCGGATGCCGACGCGCTGGGTCGCCTCGGCCATGCTCGGCCGCTGGTCGTCGCCGTCGTGGCGCGAACGCCTGGGCCCGCTATTGGCTTCGCTGGACCCGGCGGTGATGCGTCATCGCCTGCGCGAAGGCGGCGCGGCCGACGTTACCGCCGCGCTGGCCGACATCGCCTGCCCGCTGCTGTATCTGCGCGCCAGCCGCGACCGCCTGGTGTCAGGCGACAGTTGGCGGCGCATCGGCCGAGCCCGGCCGGATGCGCGCTGCATCGAGATCGACGCACCGCACTTCCTGCTGCAGGCCCGCGGCCAGGCCGCGGCCGACGCGATCCGCGGCTGGCGCGACGAATTCGCGGGCGCCGTCCGCGGCTGAGCCGAGCGCCGCGGCCGCGCCGGCCGCCGGTCGATCCGTCGAATCGCGCGATTTCACCGCATATTGCCGCGCAACATGTGACTACTATCGGCCAGCGCCAGCCGGAGTCAGCCATGCCAGCCCGCTTGAGCCGTCGCGATTTCCTCAAAGGCAGCCTGGTGGCCGGGATCACGGTGTACATCGCCGCCCCGGGCAGCGCCGCCATCGCCGCCCTGTTCGAGCGCGAGCGCATCCGGCCCGGGCCCTGGGACCCCAAGACCGGGCACATCCGCTACCGCAGCGACGCCACCGCCAAGGTCACCGGCGAGAAGCTTTTCAGCTACGACATGCGTTCGCGCGACCTGCCCGGTTGGCCGCGCGCGCAGGCCCACGCGATGCTGCTGCGAGTGACCCGCGCCGACCACGTGTTCGAAGGCATCGACCTGTCCTCGCTCGACGCCGGGCTGCAGCCCGACCGCATCGTCACCGCGGCCGATCTGCTGCGCGACGGGGTCGCCTTTCCCAAGTTCTACGGCGAGGACATGCTGCTGCCGGCCGGCAAGACCCCGGCTTACCTCGGCCACGCCGTGGCTCTGTTGATCTGGCACGATTTCGCCCGCTTCCGCGCCGCCAAGAGCCGGCTCAAGTTCCGCGAGGAGCTGATCCGTTGGGGCGCGCAGAGCGGCCCGTTGGAGCGCGCGCCCTGGGCCAGCTTCCGCTACGTGCGCGTGGGCGGGGCGACGCCGTTCGACGACGACGCCTATTCCAGCCTCAAGGACACCCCGCTGTTTCCGGCGGGCTATCGCAAGCTGGCCCCGCAATGGCCGCTGGCCGATGCGATGGGCACGATCGATGCACAGGGCATGGCCCATGCCGAGGCGATGACCGCCGAACTCGACCGGCCCGGCGCCGACAAGCAAGTGTTCGAGCGCGAGTATTTCTCCCAGTCCATCGACACCGCGGCGATGGAGCTCGACAACGGCAACGGCTGGTTCGATGCCGCCACCGCCACCGTGCATGCCGTGTCGGCGACGCAATCGCCCAACGAAGTCGCCGAAGACGGCGCGCGCATGCTCGCGGCCAGCCGGTTCGGGGTCAGAAACCTGGTCCTGCATCCTTGCTACACCGTCGGCTACGGTTCCAAGGACCACAATCCTTACCCGTTCTACGCCCTGGCCGCCGCGCTGTACGGCGATGGCCGGCCGGTGCGGCTCGCCAACGACCGCTACGAGCAATTCCAGTCGAGCCTCAAGCGCCACAGTTTCCGCATGCACTATCGGCTCAAGCTCGATCGGGCGAGCGGCAAGTTCGAGGTATTCCAGGGGCGCATGCAGGGCGACGGCGGCGGCCGGATGAATTTCTCGCCCTCGGTGTGCCTGGTCGCGGCGACCGCGGCGCAGTCGATCTATTACTTTCCGCGCAGCGACCTGGCCAGTACCGTGATCGCCTCGCGCGCGCTCGATGCCGGCTCGGCGCGCGGCTACGGCACCCTGCAGAGCATGGGCGCGACCGAGATGCTGGTCGACGAGATCGCCCAAGAGCTCGGGCTCGACCCGATCGAACTGCGCCTGCGCAACGTGTTCGCGACCGGCATGAAGAACACCCAGGGCGCGATTCCCGGCGGCCTGCAACGCGCCGAGGATATCCTGCGCAAAGCGCGCGCGCATCCGCTGTGGAGCCAACGCGCGGCGCGCAAGCGCGAGTACGAGGCGGCGCACCCCGGCCGGCGCTACGGAGTCGGCTTCGGCTGCGTGCAGAAGGACTACGGTACCGGCGCCGAGGCCGCCTTCGCCGAAGTGGCGCTCGACCGCGACGGCCGCATCGCCCTGCGCCACATCGGCATCGAGATGGGCACCGGCATGGCCACCAGCCAGGCCGCGGTCTGCGCGCAATGGCTGGGCCGGCCGGCCGACGAGATCCGCACCGGCGAAACCGACTGGCGCGAGCTGCCGATGTTCGCCACCGACGATCCCTGGCTGATGACGGCCGAGGTGCAGGCCGCGCACATCGGCGACCCGCGCTGGACGCCGAATTACGCCAGCCCCAGCAGCGCCAGCAACTCGGCCTATTTCTTCAGCCACGCCACCCGCGAAGCGGCGCGGCTGGTGTTCACCCAGGGCCTGTGGCCGGCTGCCCAGGCGATCTGGAGCCAGGGCTACGGCGGCGGCCAACTCTCGCCGCTGGCGATACGGCGCGAGGATGCGCGCTGGGTCGAAGGCCGGCTCACCGCCGGCGGCCTGGCGCCGCTGAGCCTGCCGCAGTTGACCGCGAAGGCCTACGAACTCGGCCTCGTCACCGGCGCGATCGTGCACACCTTCAATCGCTGGCAATGGGCCGAAGCCGAGTTTCCGTTGCGCGACGACGCGCGCCTGCCGCTGGACGGCCTCGCCCTGCGCTGGGGCGACGGCGCCGAAGCCCCGGCAAGCGGAACACCCGGCACGCCGACCGCCAACGGCTACCGCATCGTCGAACGCACGCGCGTGTTCTATCCGCCGCCGCAACGCAATAACGCCGGCGTCGTCTATTACAGCGCCGTCGGCACCATCGCCGAGGTCGCGGTCGACACCGGCACCGGCCGCGTCGAACTGCTCAACCATCATTCGATCCTCGAATGCGGCACGCCGATCGTGCCCGAGTTGGTATCCAGCCAGCTGCAAGGCGGGCTGGCGATGGGCATCGGCCATGCCCTGCACGAATTCCTGCCGCTGTACGAAGACGGCCCCGGCAACGGCAGCTGGAACTTCAACCGCTACGCCCTGCCGCGCGCGCGCGACGTCGCGGTGTGGAAGCAGAGCGGCGAGTTGCTGCCGCCGGTGTCGCAGACCGATGCGCCGAAGGGTATGGCCGAGGTGGTGATGATCGCGGTGGTGCCGGCGATCGTGAACGCCGTCGCCCACGCCACCGGCCACCGGTTCCGCGAACTGCCGGTGACCCCGGACAAGATCCTCGCGGCTGCCGCCGACGACGAGGCGACCGCCGCTGCCGCCCAGGAGGCCCGCGCATGAGCGCCTCGCCGATCCGCACGCGCCCGCTCGCGCTCGACATCAACGGTCGTCGCCATGGGCCGCTCGAGGTGCCCGAGGACATGATGTTGGTCGACGTCCTGCACGAGTACCTCGGCCTGACGGGTACCCGCTTCGGCTGCGGCCAGGGCGTATGCCGCGCCTGCACCGTCATCGTCGACGACGAACATGGACCGCGCGAGGTGCGCAGTTGCATCACCGGCGCGCACTATTTCAACGGCAAACGCATCCGCACGGTCGAAGGCCACGCGCAGCGCGACGAGGACGGCGCGATCAAGGCGCTGTCGCCGGTGCAGCAGGCCTTCCTCGATCATTTCAGCTTCCAGTGCGGCTATTGCACGCCGGGCTTCGTCAACGCCGCCACGGTGTTGCTCGAGCGCCTGGCCAAGCGGCCGATCGCGCATAGCGAAATCGAGGCCACCATCACCGACGCGCTCGATCCGCACCTGTGCCGCTGCACCGGCTATGTCCGCTATTACCAGGCGGTCAAGGAACTGGTGCTGAAAACGCCCGGCCTGGTCCGCGGCGCCGATGCCGCACGCAGCCGGCGGGAGGACGCGCCATGAGCCGGCGCCGCTGGAAACGCCTTGGCCTGTGGGCGCTGGTGCTCGCCGCGTTGATACTGGTGTGGATGCTGGGCAGCTGGCTGGTGCAGCGCTGGCATCAGCGCGGCCCGGCCGTGCAAGTCCGGGCCAGCGCCGCACAGATCGAACGCGGCCGTTACCTCGTCGCCGCGGGCGACTGTGCGGCCTGCCATACCGCCGACGGCGGCGCGCCGTTCGCCGGCGGAGTGCCGCTGGCCTCCCCGTTCGGCGTGATCCACGGCACCAACATCACCCCCGATGCGCAGACCGGCATCGGCCGCTACAGCGCCGACGAGTTCTTCCACGCGGTCACCCGCGGCGAGGCGCGCGACGGTCACCAGTTGTATCCGGCGATGCCGTATGTCTCCTACAAGACCCTGGCGCGGGCCGACAGCGATGCGATCTATGCCTATCTGATGACGCGTCCGGCTGTGCAGCAGGCCAACCGCGCCAACGGCGTCGGCTTCCCCTTCAACATCCGCACCGGCATCCACGCCTGGAACCTGCTGTTCGCCGGCGCCGATGCGCAGCCCGCCTCGCAGGGTCGTTCGGCGGCCTGGAAACGCGGCGAATACCTGGTCGAAACGCTGGGCCATTGCGGCGAGTGCCATAGCCCGCGCGGTTGGCTCGGCCAAGTCGATCGCGAGCGCCCGTTGACCGGCAACGACGAGCTCGGCCGTTACGCCGCGCCGGATCTCACCCCGACCGGACTCGCGGCGCGCGGCTGGGACCGCGCCGGTCTGCGCGCTTACCTCGCCACCGGCATCGCTGCGCAGGCGGTGGCCTCGGACGAAATGCTCAAGGTGGTGAATCTGTCCACCAGCCGACTCGCCGGCCCGGACCTCGATGCCATCGCGACCTATCTCACCGGCGATTCGCCCCGCCCCGCCGCGGCGCTCGCGCACTCGGCCGGCGAGGTCGCCGCGACGCCGGCGCAGGATCGCTATCTCGCGGTCTGTGCCGGTTGCCACGGCCGCGACGGCCAGGGCGTGCCGCACGTCGCCCCGGCCCTGCGCGGCAACAGCGGCCTGCGCGATGCGAATCCGCACAACGTGATCGTCGCGATCCTCGACGGCTTGCCCGAACACGATCTGCCCGGCCTGGAACGCATGCAGGAAATGCCTGGTTTCGGCGACCAGTTCGACGATGCCCAGGTCGCCGAACTCGCCACTTGGCTGCGCGCCCGCTACGGCGGCCGCACCGAGCCGGTCCCGGCCGGCCGAGTGCGCGCGCTGCGCTCGGCAGCGCCGCAGTCGGGGCATCGTTGAGCCTGCGGCGCCTGAGCCGCAGGCGCTCGCGCACTCCCGGGCATCACTCGCCGCCCTGTCGCCGGGCGTTCGGCCAACCCGGTCGCCGCCGTGGCGCCGTGGCGATGCGGCTGCACGGCTTGGATAAGATGCATGCTCCCCCTCATGGAGCGCTCCCGGTGCGCAAGTCCCTCCTCGCCGCCCTGCCGGCGCTGTTCGCGCTTTCGTCGGGCGCCGCCGAACCGGCGCTGCCTTCGTTCGGTCCGCAACTCGAAGGCTTCGACTATCCGCACTCGGTGCAGCGCCACGCCATCCGGTCGCAAGGCGAACCCCTGCAGATGGCCTATATGGACGTGCGTCCGCAGCGCGCCAACGGCCGCGTCGTGGTGCTGCTGCACGGCAAGAATTTCTGCGCGGCCACCTGGGAATCCAGCATCGCCGCGCTGCGCGACGCCGGCTATCGGGTGATCGCGCCCGACCAGATCGGCTTCTGCAAATCCAGCAAGCCCGTGCATTATCAGTACACCCTGCATCAGCTCGCCGCGAACACGCATGCGCTGCTGCAGTCGTTGCGGATCGAACGCGCCAGCATCATCGGGCATTCGATGGGCGGCATGCTCGGCGCGCGCTATGCCTTGATGTATCCGCAGGCCAGCGAGCGTCTGCTGCTGGTCAATCCGATCGGCCTGGAAGACTGGAAAGCGCTCGGCGTGCCGTGGCGCAGCGTCGACGAGGCCTATGCGCGCGAACTCAAGACCAGTTTCGCCTCGATCAAGCAGTATCAACTCGAGGTCTACTACGGCGGCCAATGGAAACCCGAGTACGACCGCTGGGTCGGCATGCTCGCCGGGCTCTACGCCGGTCCGGGCCACGAACGCGTGGCCTGGAACCAGGCACTGACCTCGGACATGATATTCACCCAGCCGGTGGTGCACGAGTTCGGCAACCTGCGCGTGCCGACCACCTTGTTGATCGGCCAGCGCGATCGCACCGCGATCAATCGCGACCTCGCCTCGGCCGAGCTCAAGCCGAAGCTCGGCCTGTATCCCGAGCTGGGCCGTCGCGCAGCGCGCGCCATCGCCCACTCGACCCTGATCGAATTCGACGACCTGGGCCATTCACCGCAAGTCGAAGCGCCCGACCGCTTCAACCGCCATTTGATCGAAGCGCTCGCCGCCCCCGCCACCAAGCCATAGCGGCCGCACGATTACCGCTGGCTGGCCCTGACGCTAACGTTGTTGTTGCTGGTGCTGGTGCTGGTGCTGGTGCTGGTGCTGTTGCTGCTGTTGCTGTTGCTGTTGCTGTTGCTGTTGCTGTGCGCAGCTTCGCACTAGCGAAGGCTAAAGAAGACCCGGAGGGCGGCCCGCAGGGATGCGGGCCGTTTTTCATCGGGACAGGGATGTCCCGTATGAAAAATCACCGCGGAGGCATCGCTCGTGCGGGCCCTTGATTCAAAACAAAGCGTTTTTCTTTGGTTACCTTTCTTTTGTTGCTTTAGACAAAAGAAAGTAACCCGCCGCTTTAGTGGCGGAAGCTTTAGGCTTGATCTTGATCTTGATCTTGATCTTGATTCTGGCTCTAACCTTACTAGACAGAGACGCAGCAAGACCGTCGCAGCGATGTCGCGGCTTGCGCCGCTCCTACCCTGATCGGCTGCGGCTACCATCGACGCGAGATTGAGAGGTCGCAGTCGTGGCTTGCGTCGCTCCTACCCCGACCGGCTGCGGCCACCATCGGCGCGAGATTGAGAGGTCGCAGTCGCGGCTTGCGCCGCTCCTACCCAGACCGGCTGCGGCCACCATCGACGCGAGATTGAGAGGTCGCAGTCGCGGCTTGCGCCGCTCCTACCCTGCGAGAGCACGCAGCTTCTACGGCCGGCAACGGCCTCGTCGTCTCTGCTCGTCCGTGATCGCGGCTACGCCGCTCCTACCCTCGCGACGGCTCCGACCTCCGATCGACGACGTAGGCGTTGTGAACTCTGCGCGTCCCATGGTCGCGACTCACGCCGCTCCTACAGGAGCTTCTTAAACGCCACCGCGCCGACCCGGGCCTCGTCGCCGCGCGCATCGCAATCGCGCAATGCCGATGTTGCGCCGCGTCATCGCACACTTCAACAACTCCAATGACCTGCGATGGACATCAATGTCTTTGAGACATCGCCGTATGTCACTGTTTCTAAAGATAAGTCAATTTTCCTTCGCGCTGCGACGCAGCAAATTCCGTCGCATTCGGCGAACGTTGTCATCGTGTTCTGTGAACCACACCGCAAAGGCTGGAATCACGAGTTGACAACGTTGTCACGCAAGGCCAGTTTGCCCACCAGCGAGCAGGCGCCGTCCGGCGCTCCGACGCAGCGGTCATCGCAGGGAGGATGCCGAGGGATCGCGGCCCAAGCCGCATAGCGACATGCGTACGACCGGCCTATCGCACCGGTCGCGCCGCCACGGCGGCAGTGCGCCGCAGGACCGCAGCACAAGACACGACGGCGCGAGCGCCGATCACTCGAGGAGGCACGAGCCTCCCATGCAGGACGGAAGGCCATGGCCTTTCTTCAAACACGGCGGGGAACTGCCGCTGGCCGGTCATGGCCGGCTCTGTCTTGACTATGCACGGGAGAGAGGAAGCATCATGAGACACGCACGGTCCGCCAACCTGCTGTTGCTGTCCGCCATGCTCGCCGCGTCGTCGCTATCGACGGCGTATGCGCAGGGCGCGTCCTGCACCGGAGTTCCCGCCTGGAACCCCTCGACGATCTACAACGCCGGCGACAAGCTGACGTACCAGAACCATCTGTACCAAGCCGCCATTCAGATCTGGAACACCCCGCCGACCCATTGTGCGAGCTGCGGCTGGTACGTTGATCTGGGCGTGTGCGGCACCGGTCCCGGCAATCAGTCGCCGACCGTCTCGCTGACCGCGCCGAGCAACGGCGCCAACTACAACGCCGGCGCCAACATCGCCGTCAGCGCCAACGCGGCCGACAGCGACGGCAGCATCGCCAGCGTCGAGTTCTTCCGCGGTAGCGCCTCGCTCGGCGTCGACACCAGCTCGCCCTACGGCGTGAGCTGGAACAACGCGACCGCCGGCAACCACAGCTTCACCGCCGTGGCCAAGGACAACCAGAACGCGACCACCACCTCAGCCGCGGTCAGCATCACCGTCGGCGCCGGTCCCACCGACACCACGCCGCCGAGCGTGCCGAGCGGCCTGTCCTCGCCGTCGCAGACCTCCAGCAGCATCTCGCTGGCCTGGAACGCATCGACCGACAACGCCGGCGGCAGCGGCGTGGCCGGCTACGACGTCTACCGCAACGGCAGCCTGGTCGGCTCGCCCACGAGCAACAGCTACGTCAGCAGCGGCCTGGCCGCCAGCACCAGCTACAGCTTCACCGTGCGTGCGCGCGACAAGGCCGGCAACGCCTCGGCTCAGACCGCATCCATCAGCGCGACCACCAAGCCGACCGGCCCGGGCGGCAACAAAAAGGTGATCGGCTACTTCGTCCAGTGGGGCATCTACGGCCGCAACTACCGGGTCAAGAACATCGACACCAGCGGCTCGGCAGCGAAGCTCACCCACATCAACTACGCCTTCGGCAACGTCCGCAACAACCGCTGCGAAGTCGGCGTGACCGTTCCGTCCGACCCGAACACCGGCGTCGGCGGCGACGCCTTCGCCGATTACACCAAGGCCTTCCAGGCCGGCGAAAGCGTCAGCGGCGCAAGCGACACCTGGGACCAGCCGCTGCGCGGCAACTGGAACCAGCTCAAGCAGCTCAAGGCCAAGCACCCGAACCTCAAGGTGCTGATCTCGCTCGGCGGCTGGACCTGGTCGCGCGGCTTCTCCAGCGCGGCGCGTCCTGAGAACCGCCAAGCCTTCGTCGCATCCTGCGTGGATGCCTACATCAAAGGCAACCTGCCGGTCACCGACGGCGCGGGCGGTCCGGGCGCGGCAGCCGGCGTGTTCGACGGCATCGACATCGACTGGGAATACCCGGTCGCTTGCGGCATCGCCTGCGGCACCCCGGAAGACAACGCCAACTTCACCGCGTTGATGGCCGAGTTCCGCAAGCAGCTAGATGCCGTTCGACCGGGCCTGTTGCTGACCGTCGCCGTCGGCGCCGGCATCGACAAGATCCGCGTGACCAACCCGGCCGCGTACCACCCCTACCTCGACTTCATCAACGTGATGACCTACGACTTCCACGGCGCGTGGGACCCGAAGACCAACCATCACTCCGCCCTGTTCGCTTCGCCCAACGATCCCTCGACCGGCGACCAGAAGTTCTACAACTCCAACGACGCCATCGAAGCCTTCCTGTCGCGCGGCGTGCCGGCCTCCAAGCTCAACCTTGGCATCGGGTTCTACGGCCGCGGCTGGACCAACGTGCCGAACGTCAACAACGGCCTGTACCAAAGCGGCACCGCGGCCCCGGGCACTTACGAAGCCGGCATCGAGGACTACAAGGTCCTGAAGAATCTCGCCGGCACCGTCCACACCGATGCCAACGCCACCGCGACCTGGAAGTACAACGGCACCACGTTCTGGAGCTACGACACCCCGGCGCTGGTCACGCAGAAGATGAGCTACGTCAAGGCGCAGAACCTCGGCGGCGCGTTCTTCTGGGAGTTCAGCGGCGACGACGCCCAGGGCAGCCTGGCCACCGCGATCAGCGACGGCCTGAAGTAAGACGGCGAAATAATCACCAGTAAGGCCCTCTCCCCACGCGGGAGAGGGTTGCCGGGACGTTGCTCGCTTAACGACGATCAATCGCAGCGCGACGGATATTCGGCTGATCGGAGGCAGACGTCCTCAGGTCCGGCCAGCATCGCGGATCGCACATCGCGGATGCAGATCGGAGCCTTGCTGCAGCATCGCCAACGCTCTTCAGTCACGTTTTACGAAGGCCAGCCGATTGGCGCGCCCTCGGCACAGTTTTGCAAAGCCGCGGCGAGCGATACGTCGCGGTGATATGCAACGGAGCGCCGATCATCCCCCCGATCGGCGCTCCGATTTCGTTTCTGGTGGTCGCGTTTCGCGGCCGGATCTATGCGCCGGCCCAGAGCTTGTAGAAGCGGCGCAAGCCGCGACCGCGCAACCGCGATCGCCCGCGCCGGCAACCGCAGATCCGCGGTCGCGGCTGCGCCGCTCCTACAGGAGGATGGCTGCGTGGCTCCGATGACAGCTGCAGTCGTCGCGGGTGCCGTGTGTAGCCGCGAACTCGCGAAGGCAAGAGAAAGACCCGGAGGGCGGCCTGCATGGATGCAGGCCGTTTTTCATCGGGACAGGGATGTCCCGTATGAAAAAGCCCCACGTATGCGTCGCGCGTGCGGGCCCTTGATTCAAAACAAAGCAACTTCTTTGGTTACCTTTCTTTTGTTGCTTTAGACAAAAGAAAGTAACCCGCCGCTTCAGTGGCGGAAGCTTTGGACTTGATCTTGATCTTGTTTGAGAGAGACGTAGCGAAACCGTCGCAGCGATGTCGCGGCTTGCGCCGCTCCTACCTCGCGAGAGCACGCCGCTTCTACGACCGGCGACAGCCTCGCCGCCTCTGCGCGTCCCATGGTCGCGACTCACCTCGCTCCTTCAGGGGCACAACCGAAGGCGACGCGACATTGGGACATGGCGGTCGCGGCTCGCGCCGCTCCTGCCCTATAAGCCGCTCCGCGAGCGAACGATCACCCCACCAGCCGCAATACATCATCCAACAGCCCCGCCGCGGTCACTTCCGCGCCCGCACCCGGGCCCTGGATCACCAGGGGCTGTGCGCGATAACGGTCCGACCAGATCGCGACCTTGTTGTCGGTGCCGGCGCCGCCGGCCAGGGGGTGGTCGCCGGGCAGGGATTCCAGGCCGACCTTGGCCGAGCTGCGGCCGTCGTCGCGACGCTCGAGGCGGGCGATGAAGCGCAGCTTCTCGCCGTTCTTGTAGGCTCCGGCATAACGCTCGCGCAAGGGCGCATCGAGCGCCGGCAGCGCCGCGTCCACGCCGTCGCGCGACAGGATCGCCAGTTCCGGCGGCACCAGCGAAGCCACTTCGACCTCGCCGGCGTCCAGAGCGACGCCGGCGGCGCGGGCCAGGATCAACAGCTTGCGCCGCACGTCCTCGCCGGACAGGTCGTCGCGCGGGTCGGGCTCGGTATAGCCGGCATCGCGCGCCTGGCGTACCAGCGCCGAAAACGGGCGCATGCCGTCGTAGTGATTGAACAGCCAGGCCAGCGAGCCCGACAGCACGCCGGCGATGGCGTGGATACGGTCGCCGCCGGCCTGCAGTTCGCGCAGGCTGCGCAGCAGCGGCAAGCCGGCGCCGACCGTGGCGCTATCGCCGTAGCCGCTGCCGCCTTGCGCGCAGGCGTCGCGGATCGCGCGCCACCGCGCCAGGGTAGTGCCCTGCCCGATCTTGCAGGCGGTGACCACATGGATGCCCTGCGCCAACCACTGCGCGTGTTGTTCGGCGACCGCTTCGCTGGCGGTCGCATCGATCACCACCCGCGCACCCTCGCCTTCGAGCGCCAGCGCGATATCGCCCAGCGAACTAGGCTGCACGGAATCGGCCAGGGCGGCGACCGCCCGCTCCGGCGAAATGCCGTCGAGGCCGACCGCGGCGCGGCGCGAGTTCGCGACATGCACCAGCGACAGTCGTTCGCCGAGCGCGGTGCCGCGCCACGAGGCTAGCCGCGCGATCACCGCGCCGCCGACGGTGCCGGTGCCGAGCAAGGCGACCCTCGCCGGTGCCGACCGGGCCGCGGCGGCGCTGGTCGGGCG